>NZ_JAZQIJ010000244.1:0-12152 GCF_045541095.1 Methanobrevibacter sp. | reverse complement strand
AAACTCATTGAAATGATAAAATACAAAGCAAAATGGTATGGTCGTGAATTTGTACAAATCGATAGATGGTTTCCTTCAAGTAAAAAATGCTGTATATGCGGTGAAATAAACCATGGCTTAGGTCGTGAAGAACGAGAATGGAAATGTCCACATTGCCACAGCCTCCTTTCCAGGGATTTGAATGCAGCAATTAATATTCTTGTAGAGGGTTTGCGCGCCGTAGGTTCGCCGGTGCTTAGCTTAGTAGATTTCATGCATATATTCCCTACAAAGTTCCTAAACAAATTACTGAACTCTTGTGACATAAATAAAAATATTATATGCATGGCCTAAGAATCTCAGGCTTCTACAAGCCGGAGAGGTTCAATCAAGGTATTTCATTACTTTTTTTCCAAGAGGAGTCATCTGGTATATTCTGCCTTTTCGGTTTTCCTCATTCAGGCATTCGATAACTTTCTTTTCTTTAAGCTCTTTTAAGACTTTTGAAATATGGTGCGGATGAATTCCTGTCTCCTGGCTAATTTCTTTAGGAATTTTAAACTCGTCTTTGAGGCTTCCCATAACATTAACTCGATACTGTGATGTTGATATGTAGGAGTACAGCCTGAGGGTTTCATTATCTGTCTCGTTTTGTGAAGGCGGTGTGATTGTTTTTCCGCCGTGCACAGCAACAATTCCCGGAATGTCTTTTACCTTAAGCTCAAACATCGCTTCCATTCCTTCCTTTTCAAACAGGACACATTTCTTTTCCAGGACTTTGCTTGTCAGCAGTGCCGCAACCGGAGGTGTTATCACGAAAATGGAATTGTTTTTCATCAGTTCCTCGCATGTCTTTTCGCTTAACATTCCTTTGCCAATGTGAATTTTCACTCCGTTTTCGCTTAACGGACCTATTGCAGATTCAATTTCCACTTTGCTGCTTGTTGTCGGTGCAATTCCTGCATCACTGACTGCAGTGTGCATTATCACGCTTCCATTCAAATCAAATGGGACTTCTTTTTTAGATATCCTGTCAACAAGCTGAGGAAGAGCAGCGTCACGCCCGGTATATATGGTTCCGGATATGGAAATCTGGTCTCCCACATTTAAGCCGGATATGTCATCATCACTAATAGGTGTAGTTAATGCCTTCATAATGTAATATTTTTTTTTAATTTATTTAAAAATTTTTGAATTCTCCATTTTTTCATAAGATATTTAAATGTTTATTAACATAAATATTACACATTCTAGATTAATTTATCATAGAATTATTAGGAGATTTGAAATTGATTATTATTGATGAAGATTTGTGCAAAGGATGTCATCTTTGCTTATTCATGTGTTATAAGAATGTATACGCAATTTCTCCGGATGTAAATAAAAAAGGTGTACAGCTGCCTTTTGTCAAGTTTGAAGAAAGGTGCACTAAATGCGGTACTTGTGAAGTTGCATGTCCAGATCAGGCCATAACTGTGGATTTGCCTGAAAACTGGTGGATGAATGAAGATGTGAATTTTAATCCTATGTTCACAAAGGGGAAAAAGTAGGTGTTAAGATGGTTGAAGAATTGTTTATTCAAGGAAATGAAGCATGCGCTAAAGGAGCTATAGCTGCAGGTTGCAGGTTTTTTGCAGGTTATCCAATCACTCCTTCCACTGAAGTTGCTGAAACCTTAGCTCGTGAGTTGCCGAAAGTTGGAGGTTCATTTGTCCAGATGGAAGATGAAATCGCTTCTGCCGGTGCAATTATTGGTGGTTCTTGGGGAGGAGCCAAATCAATGACTGCAACATCAGGTCCGGGTATTTCCCTGATGCAGGAAAATATCGGATATGCATTTATCAGTGAAACTCCAATCGTTATTGTTGACGTTCAGAGAGGTTCTCCTTCAACTGCTCAACCGACTATGGGTGCACAAGGAGACATGATGCAGGCCCGTTGGGGTTCACATGGGGATTATGAACCTATAGCATTATCTCCATCAAGTGTACAGGAATTCTTTGATTTCACAGTAAAAGCGTTTAATCTGGCTGAAGAATACAGATGTCCTGTTTTTGTAATGGCTGATGAAGTAATAGGACACATGAGAGAAAAGATAGTCATTGATGATGACATTGAAATAGTTCCAAGAAAAAGGCCGGAAGCAACTGATGATTTCCTGCCGTTCAAAAATGTGGAGAACGGAACAAATCCAATGCCTGCATTTGGTGACGGATTTAAAATACATGTAACTGGACTGACTCACGATGAAAGAGGTTATCCGGATACTAACACTCCTGAAACTCATGATAAACTCGTACAAAGAATTTGTGACAAAATTTTAAACAACAGGGATAAAATCTGCTCAGTCCAATCTGAAAATTGTGAAGATGCAGATACAATTATCGTTTCTTACGGTTCTCCAGTAAGGTCTGTTGCAGAAGCAGTCACAAAAGCAAGAGAAAATGGCAAAAAAGTTGGTTATATCAAAATTGACACTCCATGGCCTTTCCCAGAGGAACAGATTCAGGAATTGACCAAAAATGCAAAGGACGTTCTGGTCGTTGAATTGAATTTGGGTCAAATGTATTATGAAGTTGACCGTGTATGTAAAAGAAATTCAAGTGTTCACCTGATGGGCGTTATCGGAGGATTATTGCCAACTCCTGATGAAATTTTAGAAAGAATTGACCAAATAGGAGGAAACTAAATGTCAGAACATAAAGAAAATAGATTTCTCCCTTATTTAAGAGAAGACAGGTTGCCTCACATTTTCTGTCCGGGATGCGGAAACGGTGCAATCATCAATGCATTTCTTGTCGCCATGGAAAAGGCGGACATGGACTTTGAAAACATTGCAATGGTTTCAGGAATCGGATGTTCCTCAAGAATTCCGGGTTATCTGAAATGTGATTCCCTTCACACCACTCACGGAAGAGCATTAAGTTTTGCAACAGGACTTAAAACCGCCAATAAAGATTTGGATGTAGTGGTTTTCACAGGTGACGGTGATGCGGCTTCCATTGGTGGTAACCATTTAATTCATGCAGCAAGAAGAAATATTAACTTGACTGTAATCTGTATCAATAATAACATTTATGGAATGACCGGTGGTCAGATAAGTCCTACATCTCCAAAAGGCAGTTTTGGAACAACCGCTCCGTACGGTAATCTCGACACTCCATTCAAACTGGCGGAACTTGTTGCCGCAGCAGGTGCAACCTACTCTGCAAGATGGACCACAGTCCAAATGGAAAACCTTGTTCTGGCCATTAAGGATGGTTTGAAAAATCCAGGATTTTCATTTATTGAGGTTGCAACTCAATGTCCAACTTATTTCGGACGTAAAAACAAACTCAAAACTCCTACCGCAATGGCTGCAGTAATGAAGGCAAATACAGTTTTTAAATCAGCTGCGGACAGAATGAGTGCAAGAGAACTTGAAGGTAAAATTGTAGTTGGTGAATTTGCCAATACTCAAAGAGATGAATTCACAGAAAATCTTGATAAAATAAGTGTGGAAAAATTCGGTAAGAAAACTCTTATCAATTCCGCATATGAAACAGAGTTATAGGTGAGAAAATGAGGACTGAAATTAGAATTTGCGGATTCGGAGGTCAAGGAATCATTCTTGCAGGTATTATTTTAGGTAAATCTGCTAGCCTTTTTGACGGTAAAGAAGCGGTTCAAACTCAATCTTACGGCCCTGAAGCTCGTGGAGGAGCTTCCAAGTGTGAAGTCGTTATAAGTGACGGCAAAGTCGAATATCCTAAAGTCCAAAGCCCGGATATTCTGGTTGCAATGTCAAATGAGGCTCTGATAAAATACATAGTTGACTTGAAGGATGAGGGCATTTTGATAGTTGATCCCGGCACAACCGATGTCGGGGATGTACAAGAGTTCATAGATGAACATAATATTAAAGTTTATGAAGCTCCTGCAACACAAACTGCTACTGATGAAATCGGATTAAAAATCGTAGCTAATATTGTTATGGTTGGAGCTATTACAAAAATCACTGAAGTCATATCAAAAGAAGCTGCAATGAAAGCTATTGAAGACAGTGTCCCTAAAGGAACAGAAGAGAAAAACATCAAGGCTTTTGAAGCAGGATATGCTTTAGCATAATAGGTGTTAAAATGAGATTTTTTGAAAATGTAGCAAAACAAATTTTTAATGATGAAGGTATTCCAATTCTGGAAGGGCATGTTGCCTACTCTCCTGAAGAGGCAATGACAATCTCTTCTGAAATGGAGGTTCCAGTGGTTATTAAGGCACAGGTTTTAACAGGAGGAAGAGGTAAAGCCGGTGGTGTCAAATTTGCAAATAATCCTGGTGAAGCTTTAAATGTCGCTGATCAAATTCTAGGTATGGAAATTAAAGGTGAAAAAGTAAAACACCTTTTAATCGAAGAAAAAGCTGAAATCCTAAACGAATTCTTCGTTACCGTATCAGTAGACAGAGGTGCTAGAAGACCTGTAATTTTAGCAAGTAAAGAGGGTGGAATCGAAATCGAAAACCTCGCAAAAACCAACCCTGAAAAGATTATCAAATATTATCCAAATCCTTTGCTTGAATTTTTACCTTACGAAGCACGTGAAATTGCACGTAAGATGGAAGTGCCGTCAGAACTGATTTCCCCAATGGGTGACATTATCTGGAAACTGTACAACGTATTTACAAAGTATGATGCGGATACCGCTGAAATCAACCCGTTGGTATTAACCAAAAACGGACTGATTGCAGCTGATGCCAAAATGGTTGTTGAAAATGATTCCCTGTTCAGACATCAGGATTTAGTTGACAGGCTCCATTATAAAAAGAAAGCAGTCGACTTTGTACAGCTGGACGGTGATATTGCAGTTATCGGTAACGGTGCAGGATTGACCTTGACTGCTATGGACATGATCAAACTCAATGGCGGTGAACCTGCAACATTCCTGGATATCGGTGGTGGAGCTTCTGAACACATTATCAATCAGGCTTTAAACATTGTATTGAACTATGATCCTGTTAAAGTGGTATTCCTGAATGTTTTGGGAGGTATCACTAAAGCTGATGATGTTGCACGCGGTGTTGTCAAAGCTTTGGAACAGGCTGACCGTGAAATATACATTGTAATCAGGCTGACCGGAACCAATGAGGAAGAAGGTCAAAGAATTCTTGAAGAAGCAGGAATTCCATATGAAACTTCTATGGAAAAGGCTGCTAAAAAGGCTGTTGACCTTTGTGAAGAACTCAAGGCAGCAGGAAAATAAAGCTATAAGCAAAGCACAATAACAGAAGTAAATAAACTTCACTATATAGCGTTTTGCTTCAAAGAATCAAGTTGTCATTAATGCATTTGCATAATGATGACTTTAAAACCTATTTTTAATAATAAAATTAGTTATTGCAGTAAAACTACGCGGCTAATTTCGGATTCGTTAACTATTTCTCTGCCGCAGTTTTCACCAATTTTTGTTGCAAAGTCACAGACTTCATCAAAAGAAGGCATCTCATCGAGGGTTAGGCGCTCACGTGATGACCCGACACACATGTACGCTTTCACTTCCACATAATCAGGGTCTGCCTTTTCGATTAACTTTGCATATTCTTCAGGTTTTTCCATATTTTTTCCACGAACACAAGTATTTCGTATACATGTGCGGGAGTTGAAACTGGATAATGTTTCAAGAGATTCATTTAAATTTGACCAAGCATCGCTTATTCTGGGTCGACATATCTCTTTGAATATTTTCTCGTTAGGCGCATCCAAGGAAAGGTACAGTTGGTAAGGATCGTTTTGGAGATTTCTCAGTCTGTCAACGCATTGGCCATTGCTCACTACAAATGTTGTAAAGTCACGGCGGTTGAATTCCCCAATCAGTTCATCAATCTTCGGATAAAGTGTCGGTTCTCCTGCAAGGGAAATTGCAGCGTTGGTTGGCTTTTTGAGTTCCTCCAGTTTCTTTTTGTTTGCTTTGTCATTTCCGAAAAATCCGCATAGTAGATTGTTCTGGGCTTTTATAGCTTCGTCGATGATTACTTTAGGTTCGTCGTATTCCTCGTCTTCCCAGGTGGTTTGGGTGTATGTCAGGTCTCTCCAGCAGAATTCACATTCCTGCTGGCAGTTTGGCACTGCCGGTGACATCTGGAGACATCTGTGTGATTTGATTCCGTAGAATTTTTCCTTATAGCATACTCCCTTGTCTGTTATGCTCTGACGTGTCCAGTGACAGACTTTAACGGCTGCATGACCGTGTGTTCCAACGAATCTGTATCCGCTTTTTTCCAGTTTTTCTATTTGGCTTTCATTGAATGACATAAAATCAAGTTTATTTTTAGATTTGCTAATATATACATTTTTACAAGGTGAAGTAAAAATTATATATATTGAACAATATTATAATTTTTTTATCAAATCTATTTATATGTTTAATTATAATAATTTTTATTATGAGATTATGGAATAAACATCAGGAAAAATTATTTTTTAGCAACTCGAAAAGTTTCGCTTCACCCGAGCAGCTTTTCTATAAAACCGATGACGGCAGATATCTGACCTATTGGCCCAAAAGGTATATTGGCAAAAAATCAACACTTCAGGCCAGAAATTCGCTTATTGGCAATTTCACGGAAAAGTGGGTCAGTGATCTACTCAGAAATCTGATTGAGGATGAAAATCTCTCGGTCGTTCAGCAGGCAAGAATTCCTTCGGTCGGAATCACTTCAAAGTCCCCTGCAGATATCGTAATCGCCACGGAAAATAAGAAAATTTTAAAGGCTTCACAGGTAAAACTAATATGTGAAGTAAAGATGTCACTCGTGTGGAACTGGCAGTATGACCCTGCGAAGGGTACTGTCAGGGAAGTGGGAGATTTCAGAACTCATCAGGGAAAGCCAAGTTTCACACGTTCTGACTCCATTCTGAAGGCTATCGGTAAATGCATTGATATAAGAGTTTCAAATCTAAAATCCACTAAGATTCCCATAATCGTTGTGGGGAATGCTCCTCTGTCAAATGGATTTTCCAAAAAGGCGGACTACCTTAAGCATGCAGGTCTGATTCAGGGATTCTGGTCATTGAATCCTTTTCCTCTAAATCATGGAAATACCAGAAAGACAACTCCAAAAGGGGGATTTATAAGATTTGACAATACGGATGAGCTTAAAGTTCACCTCAATCGTCTGTTCAGCCAGGATTTGAATTTCTTTTCAGGCATGCAAAGTCCAAAAAGCTTGGGAAAACTTATCGAGATGGCCAATCAGGAAAAAACTTATGAAGAAAAGGGATTGAAATTTATCAATCTTCTAAAGAGGTCTTAAATTGGCAAGAAAAACGCAAACAGCTTCATTTGGTTCCGTTTTAAGGGAATCACACAGTTCAAAAAAATTTTATTCATCAAAACTATATGAAAACTTTAAAATTCCGGATACCATTGAGTTTCGCCAGAACAATATTCCCGAATCCGATTTGAATAGGATATACTGCAAGTCAAGCGAAAATATGGATGAGATACCTGATGAAAGTGTTCATCTGATGATTACTTCTCCCCCGTATAATGTCGGCAAGGACTACGACAACGATTTGACGTTGGATGAGTATCTTGATTTGCTGAGTTCGGTTTTTCGCGAAACCTACAAAAAGCTGGTAACCGGTGGACGGGCATGCATCAATATAGCAAACATCGGTCGAAAACCATACATTCCTCTTCATGCGATGGTGATTGAAATCATGCTGGATTTGGGATTTCTGATGAGGGGTGAAATAATCTGGGATAAGTCCGCCAGTGCCGGAGGGTCATGCGCATGGGGAAGCTGGATGTCTGCATCAAATCCTGTTTTGAGAGACTATCACGAATACATACTTGTTTTTTCAAAGGAATCTTACTCCAAAAGCAAATCCCAACCCAAAAGGGATACAATTCAAAAGGAAGATTTTATCAAATGGACACAAAGCGTATGGACATTCCCTGCAGTAAATGCCAAAAAGATTGGCCACCCTGCACCGTTTCCATTGGAACTGCCTCACAGGCTGATAAATCTCTACAGTTATGAGGGGGATGTCATTTTAGACCCGTTCTGCGGAAGCGGAACAACATGCATCGCAGCTATTCAAAATAAACGAAATTATGTTGCATATGACATCAGTGAAGAGTATGTCGAATTGGCACAAAATAGAATTGTTAATCATAAATTTATTTAATAATGGTTTTCAAATATTATAGTAATAAACTTATTGTGGGATTATTATGGACACACCAATTGTGATATTGAATTATAAAACATATTTGGAATCAAGTGGTATAAACGCTTTAAAACTTGCAAATGATTTGGAAAGTGCTGCTAATGAATCTGGAATTACTATGGTTGCGGCTCCTCAGGCGGCAGACATTTACAGGATAAGTCAAGAAGCTTCACTCCCGATTTTTGCTCAGCATATCGATCCGATTTCCCCTGGAGGACACACAGGTTCCAATTTGATAAGCACTTTAATAGAAGCTGGTGTAAGCGGTTCTTTAATCAACCATTCAGAACAGAGGATGAAATTGGCAGACATTGATGAAGTCGTAAAATTATGCAAGGACAATGGTATAGAATCCTGTGTTTGCACAAACAATATCGAAACTTCAAAGGCAGTTGCAACACTTGCACCTACTGCAGTTGCTGTAGAACCTCCTGAACTTATTGGTACCGGAATTCCGGTATCCCAGGCACAACCGGAAGTTGTGGAGGACACAGTCAATGAGGTAAAAGCTATCAATAAAGACATTAAGGTTTTATGCGGTGCCGGAATCACTACTGGTGATGATATGAAAGCGGCTATGGATTTGGGTGCTGATGGAGTTTTACTCGCATCAGGAATTATTAAGGCGGAAAGTCCTAAAGATGCTTTACTTGATTTGGTAAGTAAATTATAATTGTTTACGAGTGAGAAAATGGCAGATTTTAATACAATTGATGATTTTGACATTGAAAACAAAACGGTACTGGTGAGAGTGGATATCAACGCTCCAGTAGACCCGGGCTCTGGGATTATTCTGGACGATACAAGATTGAAATTACACGCAAAGACAATCAAGGAATTGTCCAATAAAGGTGCAAAGGTAGTTATTCTTGCACACCAAAGCCGTCCAGGTAAAAAGGATTTCACAACATTATCCCAACATGCAGAGGCATTGGCAGATATTTTAAATTTAAGGGTAAAATATGTTGATTCTCTCTTTTCAAGCTCTGCAAAAGAAGCAATCCGTAATTTAAAACCCCATGATATATTATTGCTTGAAAATGCGAGATTCTTTTCAGAAGAAACCCTTTCAAGAAGTCCTTTAGAGCAGTCAAAAACCTTGCTCGTAAGACATTTGACTCCTTTGGTTGATTACTTTGTAAATGATGCATTTGCTGCGGCCCACAGGTCTCAGGCATCTTTGGTCGGTTTTACTGTAAACACTCCCTCCGCAGCAGGAAGGGTTATGGAAGAGGAACTGACAGTCATTCAGAATGCTCTGGACAATGTTGAACATCCTTGCGTATTCCTGTTGGGCGGAATGAAACCTGATGATTCCATTGATGTTATGGAAAATGTATTGAGCAATGGTACAGCAGATTCTGTTTTGACAACAGGTATTGTAGGTAATATTGTTTTATGGGCTGCTGATGTTGATATTGGTCAGGTTAACAGGGATTTTATTGCAAGCAGAGGATATGAAGGTATGGTTGCAAAGGCCAAGGATTTGATAGACAGATTTGGAGATAAGGTAAAGTATCCTATTGATGTTGCATGTGAAATTGACGGTGAAAGAGTTGACATTGACTTCAGGGAAATTCCAAATGAGGCCATTTTTGACATTGGTGTTAAAACCATTAATTACTATGCAAAAGAAATAAGGGATGCCAAATACATTTTTGCAAACGGTCCAGCAGGAGTATTTGAAGATCCTAAATTTGCAATGGGTACAGAAGACTTAATCAATGCAATGGCAAGTTCAGATGGATTTTCACTTATTGGTGGAGGTCACATTGCTGCTGCTACTGCCGGACTTGGTCTGGAAGAGCACATGAGTCACTTGAGCAGTGGTGGTGGAGCCTGTATCAGTATGCTTGCAGGTAAAAAGCTTGCGGCTGTAGAGGCATTAAAAGATAGTAAAAAATAATATTTTTACTATTTAATCTATTTTTTTTTAATCTTTTTTTTTAAGGCTATTTATAATTTTCATTTTTTGTTAAAAAATAGGATTAGCTATTAAATATGTTTAATAGCTCTTCTGATGATTTTTTAGGATTGTCGGAACTCATTATGGCACTAACTACAGATAGTCCTGCAATTCCAGTGTCTTTTAGTTCATGTGCATTTTCAAGGGTTATTCCGCCGATTGCAACTATAGGAATGTCAACAGATTCGACTATTTCTGTTAACTCTTCTTTGGTTACTTTTGGTGCATCATCCTTGGTTTGTGTTGGAAATACTGCTCCGGTTCCCAAATAATCTGCTCCGTCTTTTTGGGCTTTTTGTGCCTCTTCGATTGTAGCTGCGGAAATGCCTAAAATCTTGTCTTTACCTATGAGCTTTCTTGTAACGTCGCAAGGCATGTCTGATTGGCCCACATGCACTCCGTCGGCATCAATTGCAAGTGCAACATCCACGCGGTCATTGATTATTAACGGAACATTGTATTTTGATGTAATTTCCTTAACTTTCAGTGCCAAATTATAAAAGTCAAGAGTATCTGCTGTTTTTTCCCTAATCTGAACGACAGTAACTCCGCCTTTTATTCCTTCTTCTATAGTATTTAAAAATTTTTCTTCATCGTCACTGTTGTCTGTGACAAGATAAAGTGATAAGTCTATTTTGTTCATAATATCTTAATGTTTGATTCATTGATTAAACTTTCATATGTGGTCTTATAAAGATAATCAATTAAGTATGCTCTAAATGAACCTGTTCCTTCGTCTTTTTCTTCTACTTTTGCTCTTGCCTTTTCACCGGCTATGTTCATTGCTAAAATTGCAACTAGGGTTCCATTGAGAGGATCTGATGCTCCAACTCCGCTTCCTACAATTGCTGATAACATACATCCGCTTCCTGTAATCAACGGCATCATGTCGTCTCCGTTGTCAATTGCAATTGTTGTTTCGCCGTCGCTTAAAATGTCTATCGGACCGCTTGCAAGGATGGTGGTATTTAGTTTGGATGCAAGCTCTTTTATTAAATCTCCATTTGCCTGTAGGTTTTCTTCTGTAATCATATCGTCAATGTTTACGTCAACACCTTTTGCGGTATTGTTTTCGTCAATGACTCCGACAAGTTTTGCTATCGCCTTTATTTCACTTATATTTCCGCGAATTGCGGCCATGTCATAATTTTCTATTAAGTCAAGGGTGGTTTTGTTTCTGAGTTCTGTTACTCCAACTCCTACCGGATCCAGTACTATTGGTGTATTTGTATTGTTTGCAGCTTTTGCACTGACTTGCATTGAGTTTATTTGCTCTTTGCTTAACTTACCAATATTTATTACTAATGCATCTGCTATGCTTACAACTTCTTCAAGCTCTTCTGCATCTTCTGCCATGAATGGTGATCCTCCAATTGCAAGAACTGCATTTGCACAGTCGTTGATTGTCACTGAATTTGTTATGCAGTGTGTGAGTGGGTTTTTTTGTTTTATTTCTGCTAATGATTTTTCTATTTGAGTTGTAATTTTATCATTATTTATCATGATTATTAATTATAATTTTATTGTATTTAAATTTTCATAGTAATTTTATACTTTTATAGAAAAGTATTTAAAGAACATGTAACATAATTTATATTGTTCTATAATATTAGCATATTTGCCTCGGTGGCTCAGATGGTAGAGCGCGAGACTTGTAATCTCGTGGTCGCGGGTTCAAATCCCGTCCGGGGCTCATAATTCTTTTTGAGAAAATAGGATTTATGCGGATAAATGTAAATTATAGTAATCTTTATATACTATAATGATTATATTATTATTAGTATGCAATCTACATACTTATTGTGTGTGGGTCCGTAGGGTAGCTTGGTCGATCCTTTGGGCTTTGGGAGCCTGAGACTCCGGTTCAAATCCGGGTGGTCCCACTTTGTATCTACCCGACTTAGCTCAATTTGGCAGAGCGTTGGACTGTAGATCCAAATGTTGCTGGTTCAAGTCCGGCAGGCGGGATTTCAATTTATTTATTTGTCATCATATTTT
>NZ_JAZQIJ010000243.1:0-18266 GCF_045541095.1 Methanobrevibacter sp. | reverse complement strand
GATAAATATTATCGCAGTTATCACTAAACCAAAAACATCGATAAATATAAAAAAATCAAATAGTTCCGATACTTATCAATTTTCACCACAAAACTCTTTATTTATATAAAGAAAACCTAAAAAAATACGAACACATCGTATAAAACTCATCAAAAATCATAATAAAGTTTCCACTTCATTAATGAATTTTTCAGCTTGTAAAATAATTGTCTCAGCGCCTTCTTCTGTAAAAGTTTTTGAATAGCCGTAACTGGAATCGTTTCTAGTTTCACAGGCATCATAAAGAAAACCATATGATTCCTTGCTGAGGAGTCCTTCTTTAACGTATTCCTTGGCCAGTTGTCTTAGAGTTCCCTCATGGGTTTTTGGGGAAATGCCTTTTTTAAGTAACAGTGCCAAAGCGGAGGAATACATTGCATAATAGGACATGGTGACTGAGTCCCTATACTGTCCGCCTTCAAATAATCTTTTGGATTATCCAATAACTACACCTTCTTTAAGTACGTTACTTAAGAATGGATAATCTTCTACTTTTTTGAATTCGTCTTCACTCATCAGTCTTGGTGATATGACTTCGTCTTTTTCTAAAATGATATCTATAGCGATTTTGTGGATTTCTGGTTTGATTTTATCTGCAATCGGAGATACAATTAAAATGTCAATGTCTGATTCTTCATCATCATCACCACGGGCCACTGAACCAAATAACATGATTAACTTAATATCATCTGATTTGATGGCCTCTGCAAACTCACGAGCTATTTTAATTCTATCATGCACAAAATCACCACTAAAGACAGTTAGCTAATATATTATATTAGATTTATTTTTAATAAATTATATTATCCAAACTAAACTTCAAAGATTATCCTAAATCATTCATCAGAACGATTACACAAACAAAAATTTATTTAAGTCTTTATATATTAAACCAAGTAAATATTGCTCCTAATTTATAAAATCACATGATTATATCAATATTTAATTACAATGGTATTGCCAGCACCTTGACCTTACCGTTTACAATCTTATAGTCATACTTGTAATCAAGTGAAATGTTGCTCATTGCCCGGATATATTCAAGCTTTAGATATTCTGGATTGTCCATGAAATAGCTTTCGCGTGTCTTGTTTTTTCCACGACCGTGAAGCATGTCAACCAAATCCATTCCCAAAAGATTGCTTTCAATTGACCCCTGACTTAGATAGCTTGCGTTGAATTTACGAAGCATGTGTGGTCTCAGGCGTGAAAAACCTCCAACCTCACCAAATCCCAGATAATCATTTAAAAGCTTGAATTTGTAGTTAACATGGTTCAGCTCATATTTTAAAAGTGAACTGTTTAAATCAAAGTCATGCTGTTTGAGTTTTACCTTGGCGATTTTCTGCACGCATTCTGGATTTAAGAAAGTATAGTATGGCTTGTCTGTCTTTTGCCTGATTAATTTGCATGTGCATACGATATTTTTTCGCCTTGCAATGTATTTCAATGCATCCTCAAAGCAGTCCTTTTTGTGATACATTTCGGTTCCCTTAAAAAACATTTCATTGGTCATGGATTTAGCCTCAACACGCGTGGCACCTGATGAAATCATCACAAGAATCCACAACGATAGATTGTCATCTGCAAACTTTAATGCCGTTCTTAATTCATCCTTTGTCGGGAGATCCTCAAAGGAGATTACGTCATTTCTTTTAATCTGTTTTTTGTTCAATGGAGGTATGAAAGGAAGAGATACTCTGTTGTAGAGGTAGAATGTCTTGATTTTTGAAATTGCGTTGGTGATTGTATTTGCCATGTGATTTTCAGTTAAATGGTTTCTGAATGTTATTATTCTGTCATAGATGCTTAGCTTGTTTTCCGGAATTCTTTTTTCCTGCTCTGAAATTGCTTCACCTAGAAGTTCACATAAACTCATATCATGAAAATTTCTGTATTTGTTGAACACAGTTTGATATGATTTAATGGAGCCTTTGCTATGACCTGATTTGAAATGAAAATCATTTATCAAATCATAGTCGCTAATAAAGTAAATCATTTTTTATCTCCTTAATTACTAATCAAAAATAAATGACTGTACTATTACTAATTAATCACCAGTTAAAATAAGTTATGTTACTGGATGGAAACTATCATGAATTTAAGTATAGGAATACTTGATTTTTTGATGAATTATTTTAATGATTTTGTTTTAAATAATGTTTAAAATTAGCAACTATCCTATTAAATGAAAATCATTATGAAAAATTAGGTGATTAGATTGTGGGATGTACTAGTCAAAAAAGAAAAAGTTGAGGAATATTAAATTCCTCTTCATTTTTTAAATTTTATTGCCTTTTTCACCTTGTCTTTAGCGTAAATCACCTGATAGGTGTACTTTTTGTTTACTTTGAGTTTATTGTAGACATTCTTTTTGATTGTAAATGTTACAACACCCTTATTGTTGGTTTTAGCCTTGAAAGTCTTCTTGTTGAACTTCAAAGTCACCTTCTTGTTTTTGAGGTACTTTTTGTTTACCTTTTTGAGAGTAACTTTGATTTTGATTGACTTTGAAGACTTTTTGGCGTTAATGTTTTTCGCCTGAATAATGCTTTTAACAACAACCTTATTTTTGACTTTAACCCCATTATACTCAGCAGTTACAGCATATGTTTTTGGAGCAAGTGTTATTTTAACAGAAGCGTAACCATCAGCATTAGTAATCCTACTAATCTTTTTACCGTTGACAGTAAAAACAACAGTTTTGCCTGCTAGAGGATTGGAGTTCTGTGTCAGCCTAACCTTAAAGTACTTGCCGCTTGAATAAAGCATATTCAAGTTATTGGCTGTTAATTTGGACTTTACCAAAGCAACATTTGTTGTCTTATTAAATCCAGAATACTTACTGTCACCGGAATAAATCACAGTGACATCACCCATAGAGTCCAAACCTGGAACAGTAATAGTTGCCATACCATCAACCAATTCCTGAATATATGTGTTGTTTCCTGCAATAACGGTCAAGTTACCGGTTGCATCACCCGGAAGAGCAATTGAAACAGTATCTTTCATGCTAGATTCAAATTCTGGAACAACTTCCGCCTTGACAGAGAAAGTAACAATTTCAGAAGTTTGCCTGAATCTCAAATCACCGCTGTAAGTGACATTGATTTGATAGTTGCCCTCAGCCAAATCAGAAATTGAGATATTGAAGACATTCTCATAGGAAACATTGTTAAAATCAAATGAAACACTACCAGCAGCCTGACTGTCAACTGAAATAATGATGTATGAATCATCAACACTGACTGTGAGATTAGGATCTTTTAAATCACCACAAGTTAAGGCAAAAATCCTATTGTCGAAAGAAGATACATAAATCACACCATTTTTATCCATTACAGGATTACCAGTAATTTTAGTAGACAAATCAGACTTCCACAAAATTTCACCATCACCTGAAACCATATAGAAAATATTATTGGAAGCAAAGTACAAATTACTGTCATTTCCAATCAAAACACCAGAAGTGATATTCAAATTGGAAACTAATCCCTGTTTACCTGTCAAAACATCATACCTATACAATTTGCCATCAGCATTTAAAGAGTACAAGACATCTTCATCCAAAAGCAATTGCCTAACACCACTTGTTATTTTGCTTTTCCACAATTGAGAACCGGACACCGAATATGCAACAACAGAATCACTTAATGCGGCATAAACAATATTGCCTTCACCGATAACCGGACGCACATTTGCATAATTACCTGATTTTATGAAATTGGACTGCAAGGTATTTGCATCCAAAACCCTCAACCTGTTTTCAGAAAGCACCACAACAATATTTTCATTAACTGTAGGTGAGCATAACGGTGCTGTTTTAGCAAGATCAACCAAAATAGGATTTCCACCGAACTCCCACATCCTATAAGGAATCTTGACAAGATTATACCTGCCGGAAGTAACCTGATACTCGCTTACAATATATACATTAGCATTGGAATCAATAATCGGTGAAAAAATACTGGAACCCTGATAAAGATTGGAAGAACCATACTTCTCACCAGTAGTCTGATTGATAAAATACAATGTATCGCCTGATTTAGGTGAAATAACAACATCACGGCCGATGCATGTTCCTGAAAAATTGCCCTCACGAGTATCAGGAGTGAAAACAAACCTCAAACTGCCATTAGCATCATAGGAATATATTCCGTTTTGTGTTGTAACGTAAATGTTTCCGTCACTGTCAATGGTCAAATCACCAACAATATCATCCTGCAAATCAATAATGAAAGCTATTTCACCGTTAGTGTCAGATTCATATTGTGACTTGTAGGAGCTTTTGGAATCTGAACCCTCGTTTGGCCATTGTGATGGAGGATATTCCAAAACGGTGAATGTAGTGGAGTTTTGAACAGTATTGTAATTATTTCCATCATAAATTGCAGTGATTTCATACTCGCCGATTGCCAAATCGCTGATGACATACTCAACAGCACCGGACAATGGAATAGTGATAACATCCTCACCGATGGTGAAAGTTCCTGAGGTTTTAGCCGGAACGTTAATGTGTATTACTGCATCCTGACCAATCTTAATGTTATCGGCAGAAATATCAAATGTCAAATCTGCCTTTGAGATAGTGAAATCGGCAGATTCTGTCTTATTAAAGTAGGTATCATCACCAGTATAGAAGACAGTGATGTTCTTGTTAGCTCCCGCTTCAAGACCGCTTAAAATAATTACAGATTGACCATTAACCACACCTGATGAGTTAAATTTACCGTCAATAGTAACAGTGACGTTTCCAGTTGCATTATCATTCAATATAACAGTGATTACAGCACTTTCACCGTAAATGATATCCTCTGCTTCAATTAGCATTGATGCATTTAGATTGTCAACTTCTATTTTGGTCGAACTTTGACTTTCAAGATACTTATCATCACCATTATACACTGCTTTGATAATGTAATCACCGCGAGTAATGTTTTTGATAGTGTATGTTGCCTTAGCATTTGTCAATGCCAATGTGTGAGCTTTATTGTTAATGTACAATGTTACATTTCCCTGTGCGTCACTTAAGCATGAAACACTAATCAAAACATCCTCATTTACTTTAATTTCACCTATCTCCAGGTCAGTTTTTGAAGGATATTTGGAAACCTGAAGCCCTGATGTTACATTCTGCGGAAGATACTTATCATCACCGCTGAAGACTGCGTTTACTGTGTAATTATCTGCTTTTAAATTCTTGAAAGTGAAAATCAAGTTCTTTGAGGCATTCATTGTTTGTGTCAAATTGGAAATCTCAACAGTAACATTTCCTGAAGCATCACCCAGCATACTGATTTGTATGATTACATCCTCTCCAAACATGACGTTTTCAGTTTTAACTTGAAGATTAGGATTTGACTTTAAAAACTCAAAAATAATGTCATAATAAACATCATTATAGTTAACAGTGACAACACCATCTTTCAAAGCAGTTAATGTATAGACAAGTCCTGAATCCAGATTGCCGTTCAATGCATTGTAGCTGAATTCTATTTCCGGAAGATTGGTATATCTGGAGGCATTGTTTAAATAAAAACCAAGAGAAATTAAGGCCGCCTGATTTTGCTCTAAACGATTAACACTGCTTGTGGCATTTAAAACCAGCCAATTACTGATATTTAAACCCGCAGGTTTGGCCGGATTTTTTAAAGTACTTCCCCACCAGTTATAATCCAAAACATAGTTTTGATTGCCTTTGAGTATATCAGTATTATTTAAAATAACAGAGTTAGTGATTGAAGCATAGCCATTATTGTTAATCAGTGTCGCATCATTGTTTATAATGATTGACTTTGATATTTCCGCATGCCTTGCATCAATTAAATTAACAGCAGCATTGTTTTTGAAAATACAATTTTCGATAATCAAATTACCATCATTCTGCTTGATGAAATTATCCACACTCAAGTTTATGATATTCATGTTTTTAAGAGTAAAATTGCTGTTTAAAACAAATTGTGTGGTGTTTGTTAGTGTGGCATTGTTCTCACCTTTAATTAAAACATCATAATCTATTTTGAGATTTTCACTCCACTTACCATCCAGAAGAATAATATTTCCGCAATCTTTAGCCAACTCCAAAGCTTTATTGATCGTATTTACAGGAGATGACCTTGAAGACCCATTGTTGTTGTCGCTGCCATTTTTTGAAACAAAAATATACTCACGAGTGCTTGCAACAGTAACCACATTAGACTTACTATTTGAAATAGTCGGAACAACATAAACATTACAGATATCCAAATCACCAAAATCAATAGTAAAAATAGTAGAATTGACCGTTTTATAATACCTATTGTTAATGTAGACATCATAAAATGTCCTATCTAGAATATCATCTTCATAATAACCAGGATTAGATAATTTTACATTGATTTTGAATGTTGCTTGTTCATTACCCGTATTTAAAGGAGTTAATGTTAAATTTGAAAATTCAATAGAGTTTCCAATATAGTGATTTCCAGAAACATTACACACAGTTCCAATCACCTTAACATTCAACACATCACCTGCACGAGTATGATTAATAAAAGTATTGTTTATAATATAAATATCAGGAGATCCATAACTTCCCGCTTCCCAAGCACAAATCGCAGTACCAATTGAAGCAGAATTAGAAATAAATAATGAATTTCTAACTTCAATAGATCCTTTATCCATAAAAGAAATTGCTCCACCACGACCAGTACCAGTAGTGGACAATGAATCTAAAGCCCAACAATTATTATTGTTGTCTTTAAATAAGCAACTATCAACATATAATCTTGGAATGCCGCTAAATTGACAAGCTCCAATTGCACCTCCTCCATTATTGGTAGTACAATTATTACCTTCAAAAGTAGTATTGTAAATATTTACAATATTATAAACATATAAAGCTCCTCCATTCCATCCAGCAACATTATCAGTAAAATTACAATTATAAATATTAGTAATACCTGCACCATACGTTGTTATTCCACCTGCCCACGCTGCAGATCGATTTTTATGAAATTTAGTATTATAAATGGCGAGTTTTCCCCAATTCATAATACAAGTAGTATGCTCATAAGCAAAATTATTAGCAAAATAACAATCTTTAACCACCATAGACTGTTGTTCTGAAATAGTAATAAATCCTTTAGGAACTTTAGAATTAACAAAAGAGCAATTATTTAATGATGCTTTGCCTTTTTTAAGTAAAATTACTGCACCATTACCATTAACAGTATTTATGTAATCAAAATGACAGTTTTTAATAATATACTCTCCACCCCCTCCCAATTGTAGAAATTTGGCATCGGGAGAATATTGAAGATAAATCCATTTAAATGTAATATTTTCTAGAGTTAAACTTTTTCGATTATTATCCGGAACAACAATTGGAGTATAAGTGACAAATTGACCTCCTTCAACAATGTAACGAGTTCCATCTGATGGAATGTAACATTGATGAAATGAAGAATCACCAATATAAGAACCTTCACTTCCAATAATTTTTACATTATTATTAATTTTTATCTGATAATTTGAATCAGTTGGATTTGTTGGATAAAAATTAGTATTTTCCTTTAATTTCAAAGTATAATCCCTATCAGTTAAAGAACAATAATACTGAAGTTCATCCCAATCATTAACAACAATCCCATCAGATTCATCACTCAACAAATCCTCTTGAGAATTCATTGCCTCAATAATATCAGAATTATCTGTTTCAACTAAAGAATATTGATTTGTTGAAGTTGAATTGATTTCATTAATTTCTTCAGCACATACACAACTAGAAGAAAGAATTAACACAAAAAATAAAACTAAAAAGAAGAATTTTTGATTAACATTCATAAAAGTTCACTTCCTAAAAAAAATAAGAAAAAAATAGGAAACCTCTTCCTATTTTTATTTTTTAAATTTTATAGACTTTTTAACTGTATCTTTTAGGTAAGTTACTTGATAAGTATACTTTTTACCTACTTTTAACTTTTTATAAATGCTATTTTTGATTGTAAAAGTTGCAACACCTTTCTTATTGGTTTTTACTTTAAAAGTCTTTTTATTGAACTTTAAAGTTACCTTTTTACCTTTCAAGTATTTTTTATTTACTTTTTTCAAAGTTACTTTGATTTTAAGTGTTTTTGCAGACTTTTTAGCATTTATATTCTTAGCAGACACAATACTTTTAACAACAACCTTATTAGACACCTTAACACTACTATACTGTGCAGTTACAGTGTATGTTTTTGGAGCAAGTGTTATTTTAACTGAAGCAATTCCATTCTTATCAGTTACACCAGTTATCTTTTTGCCATTAACAACAAAAGTAACAGTTTTTCCAACTAAAACAACATCATTTTGTGTTAGTTTAACTTTATAATAACTTCCACTTGTATAAAGCATGTTTAAGTTACTACCAGTTAATTTGACTTTAGTAGATGCAACATTAACTTCCCTTGTAAATGAAGCATAATTACCATCACCAGAATAACTAATAACCACATTACTGCTTGAATCCAATCCTGGAACATAAATTGATGCTTTACCGTTAACTAATTCCTGAGTGTATGTTTCATTTCCAACAGTTACAGTTAGTTGACCTGTTGCATCACTTGGAAGACTAACAGAAACTGTATCTTTTTTACTGGATTCAATTTCAGGTGAAACTTTAGGCTTTACAGTAAAATTAACCACTTTAGAAACACTATTAAATCTTCCATCACCAGCATAGGAAATGTTTAATTGATAATTTCCAGAACTTAAATCTTCAATAGACTTATTGAAAATATTTTTATATTCATTCCCCTCGAGAGTGAAAATTACATCACCAGTAGCCTGATTATCAATGTCTACAGTAATATATTTATCATCTACATTGACAATAAGATTAGGATCTTTTAACTCAGCATGTGTTAAAGCATAGATTTTGTTATCCTGTGAAATAACATAAACGGTTCCTTTTTCATCCATTACATGATTACCGTTAATATTAGAGTCAAGAGTTGATTTCCACAATATTTCACCATTGGAATTTAACTCATAAAAAGTATCATCAGATGCAAGATACAAATTACCATTATTTCCAATTAAAACACCAGAAGTAACTTTTAAACTGGACATTAATGATTCTTTACCATTAATCAAATCATATCTATATAAGTTACCTTTGGAATTGATTGAATACAATCCTTTTTCACAATCCAATACCAGTTTATCTCCAACGCCACCGGTTACTTTAGTTTTCCACAATTGAGAACCAGATATGGAATATGCAACAATAGAATCACTTAAAACAGCATAAACAATATTGCCTTCACCAATGACAGGTTTTATATTTGCATAATTACCTGCTTTGATGAATTTAGTTTGTAAAGTTTTTGCATCAATTACCCTAAGCCTACCTTCAGATAAAACAACAATCAAATCATCACTGACAACAGGAGCAGTCAACGGCTTGACATTTCCCAAATCAACAGATATAATTTCTCCACCATACTCCCATGACTTATATGGAATTTTAACCAATTTATAACTGTTTGAGTCATGCTGATATTCACTAACAACATATAAATTAGCATTTGAATCAATGATTGGAGCAAATGCACTGGATCCCTGATACAGATTTGATGAACCATATTTTAATCCATTGGTTTGGTTTATGAAGTATAATGTGTCTCCTTCACTTGGAGATACGATTACGTCACGACCAATAGACAAACCTGAGAAATTACCTTCCAATGATTCAGAAGAATAATTCCATCTCAAATCACCATTACAATCAAAGGAATAGATTACAGAATGAGTTGCAACATAAATGTTTCCTTCACTGTCAATTACTAAATTACCAATGATTTCATTATTGATTTGAATAAACCATGTTATTTCTCCATTGGTGTTGCTTTCGTATGGTGATTGACCAGTATTTTGAGTGTTTTGCCCTTCATTTGCCCATTGAGGAGAAGAATACTCTAAAACTCTAAATGAAGTTGAATTTGAAACAGTATTGTAATTATTTCCATTATAAACTGCAGTAATGTCATATTCACCAATTTCCAAATCAGAAATAATGTAATCAATGATACCAGACATTGGAATGGTAATTATATCACTGCCAATTGTAAAAGTACCTGTGGTTTTTGCAGGAACTCTGATATGGACAATTGCATCCTGACCTATCTTAATATCATCAGATGTGATATCAAATATCAGTTCAGCTTTATTTATTGTGAAATTTTGTGACACTGTCTTGTTGAAGTAAGTATCATCACCAGTATAAAATATACGTGCTTCTTTTAAACCAGCTTCCAAATTACTAATTTTAACAGTTGCCCTACCATCTTTTACAATAACAGTATTTGATATGCCATCAACACTAACAGTGACATTTCCAGTTGCATCATCACTTAAAACAACTTGAACTATAACATCCTGCCCATAAACAACATCGTCAATATTCACTGTGAGTGTTGCGTTTAAATTATCTACTTCAATGAACTTAGTGTCACTGCTTTTTAGATATTTATCATCGCCATTATAAACAGCAGAGATAAGATAATCCCCTCGTTTAATATTTTTAATAGTGTAAGTTGCTTTTGAGTTGTTTAATGTTAAAGTTTCAATTTTATCGTTGATTTTAAGTGTGACATTACCAGTTGCATCACTTAAAGTAGTGATTGTCAAGATAACATCTTCACCCACATTAACAACACCAATCTCCAAATAAGTAGTTGAATTATATTTTAAAACACTTGATTGAGTAGTAATTTCTTTGGATAGATACTTATCATCACCAAAATACACTACGGCAATATCATAATTATTGGCTTTTAAGTTGTTGAATGTGAAAACCAAATTATTTGAATCGATTATTTTATTTTGACTTGAATCGGCGACAGTTACTGATATGTTTCCTGTTGCATCCTTTGGAAGTGTTACTTTAACTGTTAAATCTTCACCAAACATGATATTTTCAGTTTGAACCCTTACATTTGGATTTGTTTTAACAAAATCAAAACTAACGATTATTTTAATATTGTTGTACTCTGCTATTAATTCACCATTGTTTAGTGAAGTTAGTGTATATTCTATTTTTGAGTTTGTTGAAGTTGTGTTGATTGAAGTACCGTTTATTGGAGTGATTTTTAAATCAATATCTCTTAAATTGTTATATTTGGAAATTGTGTTGTTTTCAAATAAGTAAAATCCTAACTCAATTGAAGCTACTTGATTTATTTCTAAAGAATTACGGTTGCTTGTTGCATTTAATACCAACCAGTTGTTAATGTTATTAAATGGTTTTTCCTGGAAATTTTCCAAAGTGTTACCCCACCAATTACCATCCAACTCATAATTAGCATTACTACTAATCAAATTAGTATTGTTTAACAATATGGAGTTGGTAATTGTTGTTAAAGCATTTGTGTTTATAACTAATCCTTTGGTATTTTGTATGATGGAGTTTGTAATTTTTATTGAGTTGGATTGTATTAATTCAGATATTTGGTTATTTTCAAAAATACAATTATCAATAATTAGATTACCTGTGCTTTGTTTGATGAATTGATTTGAATTTAAATTTTTAATATTGATATTTTTTAAGATGAAATTATTTGCATTAACATCAAAAGACATTTTATCAGTTAATGTTGCCTCATTTTCTCCTTTTAAAGACACATCATAATCAATTACAACATTTTCACTGTAATTTCCATCTAAAACAATGATATTTTGACAATTTTGAGCTAGCTCTAATGCTTTTTTAATAGTTTTAACCGGTACATCTCTTGTAGTTCCATTATTGTTGTCGCTACCATTTTTTGAGACAAAAATATACTCACGAGTACTTACAAGTGTTACCTCATTAGATTTTTTATTGGAAATTGTTGGAATAACATAAACATTGCAAATATCCAAATCACCAAAATCCAAAGTAAATAATGTAGAGTTAACCGTTTTGACATATTTATCATTAACATAAACATCATACAATGTCCTTTCCAATATATCAGGATCATAATATGAAGGATTAGTTAAACTAGCGGTAATTTGCAAAGTTGATTGTTCTTTACCCTCATCCAATTTTGTCAATATTAACTTAGAAAATTCTATAGAATTACCTAAATAATAATTATCTGAAATATTATATGCAGTTCCATCAACTATAATCCTTAAAACATCTCCAGTACGAGTATGGTTAATGAAAGTATTGTTTGTAATAATAACAACCGGCGAACCATAACTTTGTTGTTCAATAGCACAAATTGCAGTACCCAACGAAGCAGAATTAGAAATAAAAGTCGTATTTCTAACTTCTAATGATCCCTCATCCATTAAAGATATTGCTCCTCCACGACCAGTACTAGTAGTTGACAATTCATCTAATCCCCAACACAAATTCTCATTATTTTCAAATAAAGAATTTTCAATATAGATATGTGGTGCTGAAACATGTTTACAAGCTCCAATTGCCCCACCACCATTATTAGTAGTACAATTGTTGCCATCAAATATAGAATTATATATTTTTAAATCACTGTAAGTGTATAATGCTCCACCATTCCAACCGGCAACATTATCTGTGAAGTTAGAATCATAAATTGTTGCGCTAGCATAGAAATGCGTATGGATAGCACCTGCCCAAACACTAGCACGATTTTTATAAAAAGTAGTATTATAAACAGTTAAAATAGCACAGTTATTAATACACCCTGGTTCAGTTCTTGCAAAATTATTTTCAAAATAACAATCTTTAACCGTCATACGAGCATTAGTATAACTATCTTTATTATAGACACTGACACATCCAAAATCCGTAGTACAATTAACAAACGAGCAATTTTTTAAAAGAGCATCTCCCTTTTTAAGCCAAACAATGCAAGAATGACCCATCATAGTATTAATATTTTCAAACACACAATTTCTAATGAAATTATTTCCATTTCCACCCATTTGAATAAATACACCATCAGGATTATATAATGTATAAATCCATTTAAAAGTAATATTTTCTAATGTTAAACCCTTACGATTATTATCTGGAACAACAATTGGAGTATAACCAATAGCTTTCCCATCATCAACAACATAATGTCCATTTTTTATATAAGCATTATGAGGACTGTCATCACCAAAGTAAGCACCCTCACTTCCAATAATCTTAACATTATTATTAATTATTATTTTAGAATTTGGATTATCTTTATTTACTGGATAAAAATTAGTATTTTCCCTTAATTTTAAAGTATAATCTTTATCAGATAATGAACAATAATATTGCAATTCATCCCAATTATTGACAGTTATAATGTTCGATTCATCATTTAAGTTATTTAAAGAATTTGAGTTTAAAATAGAGTTTTCATTTTGCAGAGTTGAATTTGAATTTATATTTTCAGAATTATCAACAATTTCCATTGAAGTTATATCATGAGTTAATGTATTATTTATATCACTTATTGCAGATGCAGAACTAATTGAAAAAAATAATACCAACAAAAAAAGAAAAATGAATGATTTTTTAAAATTCATAGCCAAATTAACCTCCATCATCAAGTTATTATAAAAAAATAAAAGAAATAATAGGGATTAATTTAAATCCCTATTTTTTGATTGTAATTTTTTTGTTTACAGTGTCTTTTCCGTAAGTAACTTTGTATGTGTATTTTTTGCCAACTTTGAGTTTGTTTAATACATTCTTTTTGATTGTGAATGTTACGACTCCTTTTTTGTTGGTTTTTACTTTGTAGGTTTTGCCTTTGAATTTTAAGGTTACTTTTTTACCTTTTAAGTATTTTTTATTCACTTTTTTCAAAGTTACTTTGATTTTGAGTGTTTTTGCTGATTTTTTAGCCTTTAAGTTTTTAGCTACTACAATGCTTTTTACAGTAACTTTGTTGGTTACTTTTACTCCTAAATAGCTTGCAGTTACTGTGTATGCTTTGGATTTTGGAGGCAAGGTAATTTTTACTGATGCATATCCCTTATTATTAGTTTTCGCAATAGTTTTTTTACCATTTATTACAAAGTTAACTGTTTTTCCAGTTACTGCTTTTCCATCTACTTTTACCTGTACGGTGTATTTTGTTCCGCTTGTGTATAGCATGGATATGTTTTTAGCAGTAAGCACTGGTTTTGGAACTGATACAGTAGTATTGGACACTATTGGATCGTATTTGTCATCACCAGAGTAGGTTATTGTTGCGTTGTAATCTCCTGG
This sequence comes from Methanobrevibacter sp., assembly GCF_045541095.1. Taxonomy (GTDB): domain Archaea; phylum Methanobacteriota; class Methanobacteria; order Methanobacteriales; family Methanobacteriaceae; genus Methanocatella. The sequence goes on along the minus strand of NZ_JAZQIJ010000243.1, from coordinate 4,039 downwards.
AGTTAGGTTAGGGATTGTTACTTTTGCACTACCATTTACTAACTCTTGGGTGTAGTTTTTACCGTTGATTGTTACGGTTAGGTTACCTGTTGCATCGTTTGGTAGGTTGATGCTGAATTCTGGTGTTGTGGTTCCTTTTGGAGTGTCGGTAACTAAGGTATTGTTGTTTATTGGTACATCCACTTTTGGAACTGTTAAATTGGTAGTTGTAGTGATTGCATCGTATTTATCATCACCTGTGTAGGTTACTGTTGCGTTGTGATCTCCTGGAGTTAAATCGTCAACAGTGATTTTTGCACTACCGTTTACTAATTCTTGAGTGTATGTTTTGTTATTAACAATGACTGTTAAGTTACCTGTTGCATCGTTTGGTAAGGCAATGCTGAATTCTGGGTTTACAGTGCCTTCCGGTGTTTCAACATTTAAAGTTTCATTAGTCATATCCAATTCGACTTTTTCTGCGGTTAAAATACTTTCAGATGATTTGTTAACATATTTGTCATCACCAGAGTAAGTAACTATAATATTGTTATCTCCTGCAACTAATCCTGTTATGTTGATTTCAACATTTGCTGAAGCATCAGCTGAGAAATTTTTGTCACCAACACTTACAATTACAGTTCCAGTAGCATCTGATGGCAATTCAACATTGATAGTTACAGTGTCATCTACTTTAGCATCACTTGGAACAATAGGTGCAAAAGTGTAATCACTGACTTTTGACACAACTAATTCAGTAGAATTAGATCCGTAAATGTGATTGTCTGCATCAACTAATAAAACATCAACAATATATGTTCCCTCTTTTAAAACTTCAGGAACATTAAAAGTAACTGAATCAGAGCCGTTAACTTTTACTTCATAAGTTTTATTGTTAACAGTAATATTAACAGTAGCATTAGTAGCTTGAGGCAAAGTTACTAAGATATTTTGATTATCACCATAGAAAACACTTGGAGAATCAACTTGAATATCCAAATTAGTAAATATTAAATCAATTGGTTGATAATCTAAAGTAGCAGTTACCTTATTTTCTGAAGAATTACTAGTGTAAATTACTCTAAAAGTACCATTTTCTAAAGTGGTCGAATTTACAATATCTCCAGTAGATGATGTTAATGTTACAATCATTGGTGCAAAACTGTTTCCAACAGTATCATTAGTACCATTCCAACATAATTTACCAATAATTTCATATTGATTATTGCCTAAATAATATTCTTGTGCTGAAAAAATAGCATATTTTGTTATTGGCATATCTATAGGATCTATAGACTTTTCTTTAGTATTACGACCACCTATACCTAATAAATAGTCAGGGATATTGTTTTCACCAAACCACGCCCCATTCATTGATACATTTTTATTTTCAACCATTAATTGAGCTATTCTAGTTAATGTATTATTTAAAAAAATACAATTTTCAAAATATACATACCTATAATTCGTACTTTTTGCTCTATCACCATTGAAAAAATTTCTAGTAAATAAAAATGAACTTGAACCATGACCATAATTTTTAATTATACATTTTATAAGTTTTAAATTGAATTCAGAAGCACCAGTTAACTGTGCATGAGTAGATCCCATAAAAGTACAATTATTATAAATAACTGTAGCATTAAGTGTATTTTTAGGATCCATATATACTGGATAAAATCTCCTACCTACATTTTGAGATACTCCTGATTGATCAAAAACAACATTATTTATTGTTAAATTTGAAGAGAAAGATAATGATAAAGCTTGATAATCAGTAGGCTTATTAGGATTTCCATTTTTAATTACTACATTACCCCAACCATTAATAATTAAATTACTAGATTTAAAAGTTAATAAAGAATCAACTAGATAAGTTCCATTAAATATATTAAGTGTTACATTATCTCCATCATTAATATTATCACATGCTAATTTTAATGTAGCAAATGGATTTTCATATGACCCATTACCTCCATCTTCTGTTGTATTCTGACCCACATACATTTCATCAAAGACAATATTTTCATTTGAAGAATTAGTCAAAATAATATTAGTATCCTCATGCCCCAATTCACTATCAGATGACACTTCGATAACTTCATAATTATCATCAAAATTTTGGCTTAAAATATTATCAGAGACAGTATCATTTGAATCTGTCGCTGAAATAACATTGGTTGACAAAAATAAGATGAATATTGCCAATATAATAATTAAATATCTGTTTTTCATATGAATCAAATAAAATTTGAATTGGATATGAAAATCCAATTCAGGATGATTTATATCCTTAATTTATCTAATCTAATGTGTACAATTACAGTTTACACAATTACAATTCGGACAATAATTTCCATAAATCCAAATATCACCCGGGTCAAATACTGCAGCATCACCACAATAGTAATCTGTATACAAACAATTTTCATATACAACAGAATCTTGAGAATATTGAACGTATACTGCATACTTTCCATTAATCACTTCAACAGTATTATTAGTAATTTCAAATGTTGGAACTGCATTACCATACTGTGAGAAACTTATTCCATAAACATTATCACCATCAGTGTAAGTTTCTTTATTATAGACAGTTATAATATTTCCCGCAACATATGCTTCATTATCTTGTAATTCCATACCAGTTACTAAAGACCAAGAATGACTACTACTTGCATTACCTTCAACATAAATTGTATTATCAACAATAGTTAAAAAACTATCACCATTAAAGTTTTGAGAATAAATACCACAATTAGGACCATTATTAGCAGTATTAATTATATTATTAGATATTGTTACAGTATGAGGTCCAGTTAATTGAATACCATATGCCGCACCAGTACCATTATTAGTACCAGGAATAATACTTCCACCTTCACTATGTAATGTAATCTTATTATCTTCTATCACTGCACCATCACATGCATAAACATCAACAGCATATAAGTAATTATTATTTCCAGGAAGAGTCTTATTATCAATTTCAACAATAGTATTGTTTCCAATGTATGCATTTTCACTATTTGCTATGATAAATGCATCTAATGTAGGGAAACCAGTACTATTACGAGAAACATTTACATATAATTTATTATTTTCAAATACAAAATTACTTGAAGATTCAACTGCTACACCTGCAACAAGATCTGTGTAGATACTTGGATAAGGTTGATTAAAGTCAACATCTTTTAAAGGTAAATAAGCCTTGATAGTATTTCCAGAAACTTCAACACTATCACTTTCAACTACCCTAATTACATGATTATAATTTTCAGCATTTGCATAAGAACAATTGTAAGTAATTACATTATTTGAAATTACAGAGTTAGCAGCATTATTTACATTAATTAAAATACAATCATCATCTTCAGGAGCATTCATTATAAAAGTAGCACCATTTAAAGTAATTGCACTATTTGATAGTTCAAAACCCATATCATTAAAAGTAGCACCATTAGCATTAATTGTAACACCCCTATTAATTATAAAGTTTTTATAATTATAATCTGCATTATAAAAATCACCACCAAATGTTAAAGTATTACCTACATTACTTTTTAAAGCACCAGTAGTAGAATCAAAATAATAACCTATATTTGTATTTCCATTAATAGTTGCAACACTTCTTAAATTTCCTTGGTTAATAACATTTTTACTAGTGTCATCAACATTTGCATCATCGCTTTCAACATCTTCTACTGAATCTACAGCATCATCTATTTCAATGACACTTGTATCATCAGGTACGGTAATGTTGTCTACATCGGCTGCACTAGCTGCACTAACGCAACAGATTAACATGACGAACATTACTAATCCTAAGATTTTGTAATTGAATCTCATGATTATTTTCCCCCATTTTTTTAATTTTTTAAATACAAGTTTTTTTCTAAAAATTTGCAAAAAACACATTTTTTCATCGAAAAGACCATCAAATGCCCCTTTAATTTCTGATAGATAACATTTATCTATCAGATGGGAATTTTTTAAAATAAGCGTTATTTCACAGTTAAAAGTGAAAATATAAATTTTAAATAATTAATTTTTTCTATAC
>NZ_JAZQIJ010000242.1:0-5806 GCF_045541095.1 Methanobrevibacter sp. | reverse complement strand
TATTAATTTTTAATTATATAGCAATTTTGTTTCCAAAAAAATTGTTCGTATACTATCGAAATATATTTATACCTACAAGTATAATATATATAGTAATTACATAAGTAATAGTAGAAACACCTTCAAAGAGGGATAAAAATGGCAAGAAGTATCGATGAATTAATTGAACAATTGAATGATAAAGATGACTTTGTTGTTGAAGATGCTATGGGAGAATTGGAATTAAGAGGTGAAGAAGCTTTAGACCCATTGATTGAAGCATTATCTCACAGAAAAAAACAAATCAGATTAAATACAGCCACATTACTTGGTGCAATAAATGATCCAAAAGCAATTCCTGCATTAATCGAAACCATGCATGACAACAATAAATTGGTTAGAAGAGAAGCATCCACCGCAGTGTCTCGTATGGGTGAACCTGCTGTAGATCCTTTAATCGAAACCTTAAGCGATGAAGACTGGAGGGTTAGAGGAGCAGCTGCTTGGGCACTAGGAAACATAGGTGATGAAAAGGCTATTCCTGCACTTGAAAAATTGCTTGAAGACGAAAGCGGTTTTGTAAAACAGGGTGCACAAAGTGCTATTAACTCAATCAACAAATAAGCTTTAAAAGCTTATACTTTTCTTTTTTTTAATTATCATTTCTGAATGCTTATTAAGGACAATTCCATTTTTTTATGTTTTTTATTTTTTCATAGAAAAAACATAATATGTTAAAAATAAATTATATTCATGGTTAGGATTATCAAAAAAGAAGTCAAATTGATCGAACTTTTTTATGATTTGATTTTTGTATACGCAATTTCAAAGCTTACCTCTTTAGTAAATGAACCTGTCAATGGTGTTTTACCGTTAAACAGTATTTTTGTGTATGTAATTACTTCTTTTGTGATTCTTCAGGCATGGCTTTACTTCACAAATTACGTCAATCGTTATGGTGAATGGAAGGATTATGAGTATATTCTGGCTTGCATCAATATGATTGCGGTTATTTTCATGACCAACACTATCAGTACTCAATGGAATCTGATGTTGTTGCCGTTTAATGTATCCATGCTAATCATGCTTTTGACAGTAGTTGTATTGTATTCTATTCAGGCATATAAAGAGGGGTCACTGTCTGGAGCAGCAGGAAATTCGATAACAATTCTTTCTGTTGTCTGTACAATTTATGTGATAGCACTTTTGGCGATTATATTTGATTACGCTAACGCTGTAATTTGGCTTGATGTTGCTGCGGTTCTATGTGGTGCGTTCCTGCCCTTTTTCATCAAAGGCAAATTCAACAAGAACATCATCAATTTCCCTCATATGGTAGAAAGATTTGAACTGCTGACAATCATCACTTTCGGTGAAGCAATTGTTGGAATGACTCACTTTTTTGATGTGAATAATTTAAGTCTAATTCCTATCCTGGTCTTTTTCATAATAATTACAATGTTCGGTTCATATGTTGTTCAAATCCACAACCTCATGAATCATTCGAGGGAAGAGCGAAGCTTAAGGTTAATGTTCAGCCATTATTTTGTGATAATCAGCATTAATCTGATTACTGTTGCATTGGATTTGCTGCACAGTGGTGCCGTAGACCCGTTATTCAATTGGGTATTGATGATAATTTCCTTGATTGTATTTTATGTTTCAATTATGGCAAATAAGGAATATTATTACGATGGAATTGTTTTGTCTTTAAAAGAGATTGTAATAATGGGTGCTTTTATAGTATTAGGCTCAGGAATTATTCTATTGTCTTTAGAAAATGTTTATGGCATTTTAGTTGGTGTTTTGGTAATAACTTTTGGAAACTTCAAGGTTTTGCTAAATAAAAACAAAAATGAATTGGATTAATTAATTCATGATAAATTATTCTGGATTGCTTTTAAATTCATTATGGAAGTTACAGGAAGCATAGTCTTTAAATTAGGGTGTTTTATTTAATTCGAGATATTTCTTTGATAGATCTCGCAGCATTATTTTCAGTTTTTCCTTTTCATCCTCACTGTAGTCTAAAAAAATTTCATTTTCAATTTCGGTAATGGTCTTTTTAAATTCTAAGGTTACTTTCCGGCCTTTATCAGTTATTTTTACTATATTTTTACTTTTGTTTTCTGGATTAGGTATAATTTCAACCAAATCTTTGGCTTCAAGCCTTTTCAGTGCTTTTGTGACACTCCCTCCTCTAATATTAAGCAATTGTGAAATGTATGATTGGGGCAAACATTCCTCTGTATTTATGACAACTAGGAAATTTGCCTGATTAATTGTCAAATCCAAGTCTTTAAATTTTCTGTTTAATGTAACTAGGCAAATATCATTCAGTTTCATGATTAAAAACTCAAATGGAGTTTCTCTTAAGTCTTCATCCTGGAGGTCTGATATGTTTCTAAATTTCATTATATATTAGTGTTTCCTAGGAAATATTTAAATATTTTCAAAATTAAATTAACTGTTATGAATGTTAGCATAAAAAAAGTTAATAGATATGTGATATATCTGATTTCTCTGTTTATCATTTCACTTGGGGCGTCATTGTCTATTAAAGCGAATCTGGGGACTTCTCCTTTGATTTGCATTCCCTATGTTTCAAGCTTAATAACAAATTTAAGCGTAGGGACAACTAGCTTTTTCTTTAATATTTTTCTCATTGCGATAGAGATCGTTCTTTTAAGGGGAGGTTTTGAGAAAAGGCAATATCTCCAAATTGTGATAGGAACAATTTTTTCAGTATTCATTGATTTTACATTGATGCTGATTAATTTTTTAAATCCCTCTGATTATCCTTCCCAGTTTGCTTTGCTTTTGGCAAGTTGTATTGTAATGGCTTTTGGGGTATTGCTTGAAATTAAAACTGAAGTTGTTTTCCTTCCTGGTGACGGGTTTATAGTGGCGGTTTCAAAATTTTTAAAAAGGGAGTTCGGTAAAATAAAACCCTATTGTGATGTTTCTTTTGTAATTACTGCAGCAATTCTGTCTTTTGTGTTTTTAGGATATCTGGCAGGTGTTCGTGAAGGAACAGTCATCTCAGCAATTATCATAGGACCTATTGTTCGGATAATGAAAAGATACTTGGAAAGATATGTTGATGCACTAATCGAGATTTAAACTATCGGTATAAGTGGTTAGCAGTTCATTTTTTATGTTTTCATTTAATTTGCTGCAATTCAGTTCGGTTAATGAATACATGCTCAGTTCGTATAATATCTTATTTGCTTTCAAACCTTTTTCAAGCAGGCAGTATGATGTTTTGTGTCGGGTTTTCACATCAACTGTTTCTTTTTTAATCAGTTCCTTTTCTTCCATATACTTCAGGGTATTGGATAAAACATGATTGCTCAATTCAGGGTTTGAGTCTTGAAATTCACTAAAATACTTTTTACCTCTAAACATGTCCATCAATATGCACAACACCCATTTTCTGCTAAAAAAATCAAGGGAATCACTAACAGGACAATAATCATCAATGTTCATAATAATTATTATGTTTTCATAATTAAAATCTGTTAAGTAATTTTAAAATTACAGATTCTTTTTAAGCTATATGGCTCAACAATTTAATATGAGATGTGAAATTAGCGAATATGAAGCTGTCGAAAAGGCGGCACAAAAATTTGTAAAAAGTGTAGCTGAAGGGAATAGTAAATATGCAAAAGAGCTCTTCATTGATGAAGCGGTTCTGTTCGGTTATCTTGACGGTGATTTGGAACATGGATCTATTGAGCAATTCTATGATAATGTTGACAGTGTTGCTGCTGGTGATGAATTCAATGCAAGAATTGATGTTCTTCTTTTGGAGGAAACTTTGGCCGTGGTCAGGGTTTTAGAAGAAAGCTGGGGTGGCCGCATAGATTTCACTGATGTTCTTTTGATGTTAAAAATGGACGGTGAATGGAAAGCGGTTGCAAAGGCATATAATCAGAATTCAGAAACTATTGAAAAAAATTAATTTAGAGAAAAAATCTCTAAATTAAACTATTTTTCTAATCAATACTGAGGTGTTGTTTGTCTTACCTCTTGGAAGCACCATTACTTCCTTGTGGAAACCCCTTGTGTCCTTATCAAGAACCGGGGAGTAGAGGATTGCTCTCATTCCGGTATATGTTCTATAGATTACCGGTGTTTTTTCATCGACATATTCCCAAATGTTTGAAAATACTCTGTCTTTTGGTTCTGCAAATGCAGCAATCATCAAAATATCATAATCCATGTCTGCAACTTTTTTTTCGTTTCCAACAACAATTTCTATTTCTTTATCCAAATCTAATCTTTTTAGAACTTTGCGTGAAAGTTCTGCGACATTTTCCTGTTGTTCGATACCGATACATTTGCATCCATGGACCATATTAAACATTATAAGTGTCAATGGGAGAGGGCCGCTTCCTAAAAATACAAAAGTTTTATCCTTATTGAATTTGGCAAGTTGACTTTCGTTTTCAATAAGTCCGATGTATCTGTCATAAAAGTGGAATGAATCCAATGTTTCTTTTGGGTTGTCGGATTCCAATATTTTTAAAGCGTTTTCTTTTTCAAGTCTTGCTCCAACATAAATGTAAAATTTACGAATCAGTTTTAATGCTTTGTTCATCTTTTCATCATCAAGAATGTGTTTTGCGGAATCAAAATCGATGGTTTTATCATGTGCAATGATTTCGACGTCATCAAGAATTTCAACAATCTCATCAATGTCAACGTTGTCAAGTTCGGTAATGCCGTTTTTGTCTAAATCACCGTATGCAGATAATTTGTCTGCAATCTCTTCGAGTTTTCCCCAGTATTTATAACAACTCATTTTAATCACTTAAAACAGTATTAGTTTTTCTACTTATTAAACGTTTTTAATGTAATAACAAAAATTTAAATTGTTTTAATAGATTTAAGGTGTTAAATAATACTTTTTTCAAATTTTTTAATTAATAGTATTACTTTTTTTAAATTTTAATTGGGAAAACGTGTGAAAAGATGATTTTCATTTGAGTTTGCAAAAGCAATTAATCAGTATGTAATATATTTTATACATATAGTATATTAAATTCCAAAAAACCCTGAAAATTAAAAAGTTAGCAGAAGAAGTGCTCCAAATTGTGACATTAATATTAAAGTTTTAGAAAAAAAAGAATTTTTAAATAATCCTAAAGGATTATTTAGTTAATTTTTAAGATTTCATCTAGGTCAAGTCTTGGAGATTCGTATTCGTTAATTTTATCTCCATCTTCGTAGCCTAATGCAATTCCCATAATGATATCTTCATCTTCTGGAATTGGAAGGTTGTCTCTTATGATGTATGGATATTTAACAAGTTCGTAAGCGGGGATGGAATCGATTCCTAAATTGGTTGCGGCAAGTAATATGCTCATACCAAAACCACCTAGATCATAAACGGACCATTTTGTGTAGTCTTTTGGAAGGGTTAAATAAACTATTGCTGGTGAGTTAAACAGAACATGTTGTACGTGGAAGAAGTATTCCAAATCGGGGTCGTCACGGAACTGACCGATATCTCCCATAAAATCGGCCATGTTTTTTCTGGCCTCTTTCGGAAAAGTTGGTTCTGTGTCAAGGATTCATATCTGCAGACCCTTTAATTTTCTGACTATTTTCTTCAAGCCAGGTTTTGCGGATGCTTTCCAGTGTTTCACCAGTTGCAATATATACATTCCATGGTTGGCTGTTTTCCCATGATGGTGATAAACTGGCCATTTTAATAATTTCTTTTAAATTTTCTTCACTAATTTCATCTTTTTTGAAAAATCTTGATGAATGTCTTTTTTCCATTACTTCATTGAAATTCATTATTTCACCTTGAATATAA
>NZ_JAZQIJ010000241.1:0-4143 GCF_045541095.1 Methanobrevibacter sp. | reverse complement strand
AGCACTAAGCAATAGGCCCTGAACCTATCTCATTTGACCACTCTGACACACACCTATAATAAAAATCAGACATATAAGTATTTGTCATTTCAGATTAAAATACTTTATGAGCATGATTAGTTTTGATAAATTTCTCCTTTTCGAAGCATTGTCTCTGAATACATATGTGTTTGGAAAATATGGTTTAATTAGTATTGTTTTTTTAAAAAATTTTCTAAAAATCTACTTTTTTTGACCATTAATTTTACAATAAATCATTTAAATTAACTATTTTTTGTAATTGAGCATTTTTAAATAGTATTCAACGATTTAAAAATGTAAGTAAGTACTTGCATTCGAAAAAACTTTATATATGGGTCTTAACATAGATTTAATTGTGCCTGAGATGAAAACATCAAGGGAACAACAATAAGAATGAGGTGAAAAATATGCTTATTAAAATCAAACCAAAAATGCAAGTAAGAAAAGGTAATCAATACTGTGCTGGTGTAAAAAACTACAGATTATCTTAAACAAAAAAATTAATCTAAAACTAGAAAAACCTTTTTGGTTTTTTCAATCTCTATTTTTAACTTTAAACTTTTAACAATTCATATTCAAAAAAAATTTTTAGTTTTGAATGAATGTACCCATTCCGGACATATTTCCTGATGTAGATGCAACTGCAAGTAGAGTTCCAATAAATGCGGTAAAATTGTTGACTGCATGCAAAGCGGATGAAACTTCCAATCCCTTAGTATACCATGTCACAAAACCATATATTATTCCTGAAGTCAAAATGCAGATCATACCCATTATATTATACTGGACATGGATGATTCCAAAGAGAATTGCCTGAAGTATGATTGCCACAATAGGTATCTTAAACCATGATCCAAAAGCCTGCATCACAAATCCATGAAATACGTATTCTTCAGAAAAGCCTGGAATATCGGCAGGATTATGAAAAGCAGTACTGAAATTATTGTAACGTTAGTGAATTTCATCACAGAAGCAGCACCCAGCGCTAAATAAACGGCTATGTAAACAACTAATGATACTGCCATGGATTTTATGTAGTAAGTTATTTAAAAAATTGTTTTTTTGACTTGTTAAGTAATAACTTTTAAATATTTTTAAATAAATAATATAGTTAGTGTTAAATTTTTTCTAATTAAAACACAATGCGCTAACTAATCGGGCTATGTTAGTGAGATTACATTAATTGTTTGAATTTATTAAAAAAATTAAAAAAAGGCGAAATTATGGCTGAAGTATTTAGAACATTCACATCTGAATCTGTAACACAAGGCCACCCGGATAAAGTTGCAGACATAATATCCGATGCAATTTTAGACGCATACATGGACCAGGATCCGAATGCACACGTTGCATGTGAAACCTGTGTTACCACAGACTTCTGTATGGTTTTCGGTGAAGTTACAGCAGATGCAACATTAGATGATGATGATATTGAAAAGATTATAAGGGACACAATCATTGAGATTGGTTACGATAACCCCGATTTGAAATTTGATGGTCATTCCTGTGAAGTTGTAAACAGACTCCACGCACAGTCACCTGATATCAAGCAAGGTGTTGACAGGGAAGGCGAAAGCGGAGCTGGAGACCAGGGTATGATGTTCGGTTATGCAACCAACGAAACCGATTCCCTCATGCCTTATCCAATCGATTTGGCACGTAAACTCACAAACAAATTGACAGAACTCAGGGAATCCGGTGAAATTCCATACCTCAGACCTGACGGTAAGGCACAGGTATCAGTCAATTATGACGCTGAAGGAAACGTCGTTTCACTTGATGCGGTTGTACTTTCAACCCAGCACGATGAGACCATGTCCGACAATCAGGAACAGTTAAAAGCAGATATCCGTGAAAAGCTTTTCGATGCGGTCATTCCTGAAGGACTGATTACTGAAAACACCGTTGAGCACATTAACCCTACCGGTGTATTTGAAATCGGAGGTCCTCACGGAGATGCCGGTCTGACAGGACGTAAAATCATTGTCGATACCTATGGAGGATATGCAAGACACGGTGGAGGAGCGTTTTCAGGTAAGGACTGTACCAAAGTGGACAGAAGCGCATGTTACATGGCAAGATACATTGCTAAAAACATAGTTGCAAGTGGAATTGCTGAAAAATGTGAAATTCAGCTTTCCTATGCTATCGGTGTTGCAGAACCTACTTCCGTAATGGTCGACACATTCGAAACAGGTGTTGAAACCACCAAAAAACTTGATGAAATCGTACGTGAAAACTTCAGGTTGACACCAGACGGAATCATCGAAACATTACGCCTTAGAGATACCAGATACAAACAGACTGCAAAATACGGTCACTTCGGTATCGAAGGCCTTCCATGGGAAGAAACCGACAAGGCTGAAGATTTGAAAAAATATATCAAATAGCTCTTTTGAGCTAACTCTTTTTTTTATTTATTTTCATCAAAATTAGTTTTTAACTTTTTTTTAAGGATTTTTTTTAAAAATAAGATGTAAGATTATGCAGTATGCACAATCTTAGCTATTTCCATGTATCCAGTTCGCTTTCATCAAGACCTATTGAACTTGCCTTAAATACAGGTTCTTTGCCTTCCTTGCGCTGTTTTTCATAGTCCTTAAGACAATCTATGGCAATTTTTCCCATCATCATACATGCAGGAAGGTTTATAAGGGTCATTCCACCCATTGTAATATCTGCTGCTGCCCAGGCAGCATCCATAGGAATCATAGCTCCTATAAATACGATGAATGTTGCGAATATGTAGAATATTTTCATGAATTTTTTTGAAGGTTCTTTTTTGTGGTTTAAATAGATTATTGCATTGTCCACGTAATAGAGGTTTCCTATAAGTGTTGTAAATGCAAAAAGAACCATTGCTACTGTAATGAACATTGGTCCTGCCCATCCGAAAACGGTTGAGATTGCAGTCTGCACATAAGGAGCTCCTGAAACTGCAGCATCATGAGCGACTCCTGTTGACAGGCACATAAGTGCTGTTGCGGTACACAGAAGCAGTGTGTCGATGTAAACTGAAAGGGTCTGTACAAGGCCCTGTTTAGCGGGGTGGCTCACATTTGCTGATGCTGAAGCGTTAGGTGCTGAACCCACACCTGCTTCGTTAGAAAAGAGTCCTCTTTTTATACCGTATATGAGACATGATCCTGTAATTCCTCCGAGTATGGAGTGGAAATCAAATGCATTGGAGATGATTTGTCCGAACATTGATGGGATGTATGTAATATTGAAAAGGATAACTATCACTGCTACAATTACGTAGCTTACTCCCATAAATGGCACAATTGTACTGGTCATCTTTATGATACGGTTTCCTCCTCCCAAAAGACAGAATCCGACCAAAATTGCGATGATTGCACCTATGATGAGTGGTGTGGTGGCAGCATCATAGAACGGATACTCGATGAATGTGGACTGAAGGTTGTAGGAGCAAAGCAGATTGAATCCGATTGCATATGTGGCTATAAGAAATATGCAAAAAATAATTGCAAGTTTTGGTGAGTGCAGTCCCTTTTCTATGTAATATGCAGGCCCTCCGTAGAATTTTCCTTCGGAATCCTTTCTTTTATAAATCTGTGCGAGAGTACTTTCTATGAACGCTGAGGATGCGCCGATGATACACATCACCCACATCCAGAAAACTGCACCTGGTCCTCCAAGACAGATTGCAGTCGATACTCCGATAATGTTTCCTGTTCCAACCCTTGATGCTGTAGATACCAGCATTGCCTGAAGTGAAGATACTGCTCCTGCTCCAGGTGGTTCTGTCAGTATTCTTATGGATTCTGGAAATAATCTTATCTGAACGCCCCTTGTACGGGCTGTAAAGTATATTCCTGCCAGTGCCATAACGATAATAAGGATTGGAAAGTACAAAATGTTGTCAATTTCATTTAAAATAAAAACTATGTCTATCATTATTTCAACTTGTTTAATTCTGTTTAATAATGTATTATTTATTTGATAATGTATTAATAATTATTGATTTGTGTATTTTAAGTATTATTTTGTGAAAAATATTTAGAAAAATAGTTTGAAATTTTGTTATACTCATTATTTTAAAATTTTTTTTGAATAATTTTTAATATTTGTATGATAAAATTGTTTTGGTTGAACTTAATG
>NZ_JAZQIJ010000240.1:0-2845 GCF_045541095.1 Methanobrevibacter sp. | reverse complement strand
TCTTTAAGCCAAATTGTTCCATCATTTCTTTCTTTTCCGTCACTATTAAGCTGATTAAATGCAACGACCGGAAGATTTTTATCAATCATAAAAGCTCTTGATTTTGTATTATCTAATCCTGATGTAAAATACGGTTCTTCTGAAGTTCCTTGAATAACATCAAAATCTTCAGAATAATGTACGATTCTATCAACTGTTAATCCATATTGATCTGTTACAGACACATTGATTTCTCCAGACATAATTTTCTTATCACTGGCATCTAATACAAATGAATAGGTATTTGCATTCTCATGTTTCATTTCATATTTCGAATCTCCAAAAGCAAGTATAACAGAATCATCAGTCAAACCACTATCAAATTCAATATCACTTGCTTTAACTGTATATTTAATATTATTATTAGAATAAATGCCAAAAGTTAGAACACGAAGAACCTTGTCAAGACCAGTTTCTGTTTTGCTGACAGATACAGAGTCAATTTTCGGATAGCTCAAATCTTTATAAAATCGAATTGGTGCAATTTCACGATGACCTTCTTCGCCATCGTATGTACTTTTGTTTCCAGCCTGATCTACAAAAGTAACACACACATCAAGATAATGATTTTGTTCCAGCTCAATTTTCGCAGCGTCATCATCAATTTCTAATTCATAAATTTTCTCACCATCATCTGTAATATATGAAAGCTCATTTTTATATACTACCTGCGACTCGGAATTTACAAAAGAATAGAATACTTTATATGGATTGACATCAGAAATTTTAAGTGAGAATACAACTTTTTCAGATTCAGCTCCACATCCATTGAACCAGTTTTGCTTTTCCCCATCAACTTCAATTATCTTAGGGCTTGTGACAAAATTGATTTCTCCATCAGGTCTTGTAAAATCTGTATTGAAAGCAACACTTTCTGAACTACTGTTTCCGCAATTATCCACAGTTTCAACTGTCAATTTATGGGAACCATTTTTAAATGTTTTAATTGGGAAAGAGTATTCTTTTTTGTATTCTATTTCATTATTCTTAGTAAAATCCTTCTCGTTGGGATTAAGAATGGTATTTCCGTCCTTGATTACCACACTTGCAATACCTGATTGATTATCGGATATTTTGAAAATAATTCTTTCATCTTGCGTATCAACACCATACCAATCTGTATTGTTTGCATCAATATGACTGCTGAAATTGGGGTTATCAATTTCACCATTTGGAGAATCTGTTTCAATTACCATTTGACCTATCTCTTCTTCAGTGCCATTTCCAGCCTTATCTTTAACTTCTACCTTGAGATTGTTATACTTACATGAATCAATATCAAAATAATAATATTCAACTTCGTCTGTATCTTGTGTTTTTATTGTACCATCATCAAGTTCAACTTCCTCTGTCTTCATTACCTTTTCAAACTTATTGGGTATTTCATATGTATCATCAAATAATTTAACTATTTCAATACCACTATATGTGGTTTCATCGCCGGTATCATGCGCACGGATAACAATTCTTATGGGAACATTTGCGAATAGCCCATAATCATAATCATGGAGAACAGAAGATGTAGCCTCAACCCAATTATCCTCTTCGTTTTTATATTGGTAACTGATACTGTCGATTTCTGGCTTATTACCGTCAACATTCTTATTGGAAATGTATTTTGCAGTATTTCCGGCTTTGTCCGTTACTGTAATGGTTACGGTTACTTCTCCATTAAAACCTTCCAACCTATACGGATAATAATGTTTGTTTTCGTCAGATTCAAATACCTTACTATTTCCTTTTTCATCAGAAACTGTAACTATAACATTTGATACTCCGCTTTCATCATCCTTAGCATTAAATCCGACAAAATTCCAGTATTCGTCACCGATTTGATAATCAGAAATAACAGGCGGAATATTTTCAAGCAAAAATTCATCACTTCTTGTCTGTCTACCCTGTTCCAATGTAAGAGGGCAAAGCTTACTTTCCTGCCCATTTGCAATTATCTTAGCACTTAAATTTAATTTAATACTAGATTTATCTTCAAGTTTAATTTGATACTTTGCTTGAAATTGATTTGTGTCCCTATTTGATGTAACCCATTCAGCAGCTATTTTATCATCCAATTCAACATTATTATTATAAAGCGCAAAATAAACATCTGAGTCATGTGATACATTTGCATATCCATTCAAAGTTACTTCAACCGATTGATTAAAGAATCCCTTATTTAAATCCAAACCAGTACCGCTAATTTCTGCAGACGAAGGCATCAGTGCCACAAATACCAAGCACAGAGACGGCTTCAATCAGATGATTGCAGACGCTCTTGACGGGAAAATCAATCTTATCATCACAAAAAGTGTGAGCAGATTCGCCAGAAATACGGTTGACAGCCTGACAACTGTCAGAAAACTGAAAGAAAAAGGCGTTGAAGTTTATTTCGAGAAAGAAAATATCTACACACTGGATTCAAAAGGCGATGTTTTGACTATCAATTGAATACAATAAAATGAAAGGTCAACTGCCAAAAATACGCATAATTGCGATAAAATCAGCAGTTAACCTTGTCTTGCTGTTCAGTTTTACATGCGAATTTTATATAGAGAGTAGCTACACTCTCAAATGATAGGTTTTCCACAAACAACACTATGCAAATAAAAGGTAGGCTTTTATTTGAGAGTGAAAGCTTTCATTTGAAGGTGCAGTCAGCTTTTGTTTGCTTAATGTTGAAGGTTCGGAAAAAGCCATAGATACGAGGATAACAAACAGATAGTTCCGTTACAGAATGAGACTATAGTTTTCCACAAACAACACTATGCAAATGAAAGGTACTTTCATTTGTAAGTGAAATTCTTTGAAA
>NZ_JAZQIJ010000239.1:0-4688 GCF_045541095.1 Methanobrevibacter sp. | reverse complement strand
ATGAATACATAAAAGAAGAAGATGAATAACTTCTTGTTAATTATTTTTTTTAAATCAACACAGTGTGTAAACAATACCTAACTATTTTTTAACATTAATCATGGCATTAAAATAATTAATGGTAATGTCCACCAAATCAATAGCTACTTTTTAATTAATCATAATATTGAATCTGCATTAACATTAACGGCAATGTTTCCTGATTAGGAATTGGATTGTGCACTGCGATATATATGAAAGGGTTTTTGGAATGGAGTTTTGAATAGCTGAACCCAATCGTTAATGTGAAAATAAGATGTTATGTTTCCAATACCAATAGCTAATGGTCATTATAATCTATTTTTTTAAATTTATTATTTTGTTAATAAGTTATATACTATAATTAAATGACTGTCAAATTTAAACAGTTATTTTTAAATTACTGTTTATTTAAGTTGTATTTTTTAATGTAACATATTTTTAACTCTTATTTTTGATTATAACGGCTTTAAAAGTCTTTAATTTAAATACAACCTTTATTATAAATATAATTATCTTTTAATTAAAAATACGTAATTTTAATTTGAGGTTATTTAAATGAAATACAAAAAGCTAATGCTAGTGACATTTCTGTTACTGGCTATTTTAACAATAGGGGCTGTTAGTGCAGTTGAAGACACCAATGACACGATAACAGCAGACAATACTGAGGAGTTATCTCAAGACTTGGACGATGAGATAACTTCAATTGAGGAAACAGATTTACAGACTAAAGACATGGATGATAATGAATTAAGTGATCCGCAAAAGGCATCAACAAAAAACAATTCTACTGATGTAAGTGTAGGCTATGTAAATGGTACATTAATATTAACTGATATTGATACCGGAAATGTAGTTAGAAAAAACATTACTCTTACAGCAAATGTTAATTATACAAATCCTTTAAGTTATGATTTAAATGATACTATTAATGAAACTACAAAACAACTATTGAATATTGCTAAAATTGAATCCGGTGGAAAAGAAATCACCATCATAAATCAAAATATTTCAGATCCTATATTTAACAGGTTTGATAATAGGACATATACATGGATGGATTCAGATGACAGTGAAACTCCTTCAAGATATCTTTTAATTAGTGGAACTTATAGTGTAATAGTGTTAGTGAATGTAACAATTGAAGCACAATATGCAAGCAGTGACTGCATCATCAGTTTCAATGCAACAGGTGGTGAAGGCACAATAGCAAATACCAGTGTTGCAAACAATACCAACTACACACTGCCTGAATGTGGATTTACAAAAGAGTATCGTGTATTCTACGGATGGAATGTAGGGGATGCAATAAAGCAGCCTGGTGAAAACATCACAGTAACGGACAATATTATTATCAAGACTGTTTGGAAATATGATGCAGAACCATCAGCAGATGGAAAAGCAACAATAATAAATCATTCATTTGATTCAAGTGAAACGGATATGATTGGTATATTAATATTAACTGATGCTCGTACTGGTGAAGTAAGTGTAATAAACATTACTGTCGGTCCGGTAAAATCCACGTATACAAATCCTCCTGCTGTTCGTTCTAATTTAACTAATGATACAATTGATCAACTTTTAGCTATTGCTCAAATACAGGCCGGAAGTAATGAAGTTACAGTCAAAAATAAAACAGTTTCAAATTTCACAATTACTAGATATGATAATAGAACATATACATGGTTATCTCTTTATGAAGGTGCTGATGATATCATTCCTGAGTCAACTGATAAAAGATTTTTAATAATTGAAGGTACATATGGTGCAAACCAAACAGGTTCTGTTATACTTGAAGCTGAATACTCAAGTGATATTGTTAATGTAGCTAACGTTAAAGTGGTATTATCCAAAAATACTTTTACATATAATGCTAAAGTCCAAAAACCAACAGTTACTGTAATCAACGGTTTAATCCTTAAAGAAGGTGTTGACTATACTCTTGAATGGTCTACTGCTTCTCCTAAAAAAGCAGGAACATATACCATTACAGTTATTGGAACTGGTGCATACACTGGAACTACACAAGTGACCTTTAAGATTAACAAAGCTGCAAATCCTTTGAAAGTTAAAGCTAAAACTGTTAAAGTTAAATTCTCAAAACTTAAAAAGAAAGCACAGAAACTTAAGGTTACAAAAGTAGTCAAATTCACCAAGAAAGGCCAAGGAACATTAACCTACAAAAAAGTTAAAGGAAACAAGAAAATCACCATCAACAAAAAGAACGGTAAAGTCACAATCAAAAAAGGCCTTAAAAAAGGAACTTATAAAGTGAAAGTAAAAATCAAAGCTAAAGGAAATGCTAATTATAAAGCATCCGCTTTTAAAACAATCACTTTTAAAATTAAAATTAAATAAAGGGATTTAAACTCCCTTTTACACTATTTTTTTAAATTTTTATAACCATTAGAAATATGGAAATATTGGTTAATAAAATTATTAATATTCCTTTTCTTTTGATTTAATTAACTGACATTAACATTAACGACTCTATTTTCCAAATGTGAGTTAGTTTCCAACCTTGATATATATCAAAACAATTCGGAAATTAAGTTTTGAATAGCTGAACCCAATTGTTAATGTCATTATGGAAATTCACTTGCTATGTCATGATATTTATCACTAACAATAGCTACAAAGTCTTTTATTTCACCTGTGACTTCTAATGTATCTATGTCTATTTCTTTGAGATAACATATGCTGTTAATGTCTTCAGGGTCATCTGTTTCTGCAATACTATACCATCCCATTATCATTAATGGTTTATCTTTTGGGAATTTTTTTAATTCTTCAATAGCTTGTCCGCAATTCATTTTATCACCTTTAACTTGAGTATAAATCTGTAAATATCCATGATGGATCATATGCTATAACATTTCCGTCTTCACACCAGATAGATCTGACATTACCTGAAGTTGTATCTGCTACTGCTGCAGGGTCACGGTTGATCCAGTTTCCTGATGTGTGTTTGGAATGTCTCAGCCTTAATCTGATATGGCCAGTACCACTTACCCGACATTTGACGTGGACAAACTGCACGTCATAGCCTAAGCTTTTGGCAATGCGGTAATATACTTGTCCCCAGTCTACACAGTTGGAGCCTTTGCCTTTACTTGCGTCATTGATTGTTTGTTTATCTGTTTTTTGTGAATCGAAGTATTTGCTATATAATTTTTTATTTGCTATAATAGCTAAGGCCTCATCAATGGTATTGCCTTTATAATTGAAGGTTTTGATAAAGAAATTCATTGTAGTGTCTTTATAGTCCGGTAATGTTGATTTCCTATATACTATTGCAGGTAATCTTCCATTGGCCTTGATGTATGCTTCTGTCCTTATGGCCATGTCTACATATTCGGCTTTATCTATCTGAAGGCCGTTCTTTAATGTTACATAGTTTGGAAGGAAGTCTAAAGACGTATTGTCTTTAATGGCCGCCATTGTATACATTGCCACTAGCTTATTGGTTCCTAATTTCTTTGCTTTCTTTTCAACATCGGCACAGCTACCTTTCAGTTTGAGTATCTGGTAGTAATCCCGTTTCTTATATTTCTTTTTGTTCTGGATCAGCCAGTACGCAATTGAGTTCATGCCCTGGCAAAAGTAAGTCCAGCCTATACTATTACTTGACATATTATTTAATTTATATATTCAAGTATTATAATTTTTATATAATGTGTCCGTTTTGTGTAGTACATTATTTTATTATGCTGAATGTTAGTTTTTGTATTAGTTGGTCTATATGTTCTGACCATTTTTGCTATTGCAATTCTGTTGCAATTCCAGATGCAACTATTGCAATTTTGTTGCAACTCTATTGCAATCCAATTGCAACTCCCAAAATTTTCACCATGAAATCCGGAATCAGAGTTGCAATTATTGCAATTATTTTATTATTAGTTTGTTCAATATTTTTTAAAATATGCTATCTAAAATTGAACACTATAAAATTTAAGAAAGTTAAATTTAACGTCAAAGAGAAATTGCAATTTAGTTGCAATTTTCCATACATGAATTGCAATTTTGTTGCAATTTATTGCAATTTTGAAAATCCAAAAATGGAGAAATTGCAATTTTGACCCCATTTTCCTTGCACTTCCAGTTAAGGATTCGGGTGTTGCAATAGTTGCAATTTGTAATTATTACACATATGTATATAAATTCTTGTAGTACATGGCGAGTGGGCGAAACAGCTACCGGCATATCAGGATGTCTCTAGGTCATGATTTTGAACTTCCATGGTGGCATACCAAGGAAATGTATGTCTTACACTATAAGTAGTATAATACTTACACCTTCCTGCAAGCAAACGGCAAACCCCAAAAAACAGCAAATGGCCTTTTATTTTTTTTGTAAAGCCTAAATTTAAACACTATTCAACATCGTTCAAAAGTTGCAATTCTGAAAAGTGAGTTGCAATTCCAATTGCAATAGTTGCAATCCAGTTGCATTTGAGTTGCAATAAAATTGCAATTTGTTGCAATAGCTATAAAATATAGTTGTGATAAAAATATGCATGTTAAGGATTTGGAGTGAAAGTGATGGATGAAAAAACTCTTGAAAAAAAAGATTATTCCATTGGCCAGGAATTCGAAGTTAAGAAGAATACTGCCAATGCAAATAGGATAGGATTCAGCAATACTATTTTTGGAGTTGGAGAAAAA
>NZ_JAZQIJ010000238.1:0-8742 GCF_045541095.1 Methanobrevibacter sp. | reverse complement strand
TTAATACTTTATAGTTATTATCAATTAAATATTTTCTTAATATTTATATAAATTAAAATACATAATATATACCAATAAAATATTTTTATTTTATTTATTTTATTAATTAAATATTCAAGGTGTTAATTTGAAAATTACAGCTATCGGCGCGGATATATCCAAAAATGATGTATCTTGCAGTGCCAAGCTAGTAGAAACTATAGAAAACAACCTTTATAAAGTCAAAGAATTAGGTGCAAGAGATGTGGCACTCACAAACATCACAGGTGATGATGTTGTGATAAGTGCATTTGTTGAAGATGACTTGCTTGAACCTATTAATAAAGGTATTGTTGATGTTTTAAAGGAAAGTGCAGAAAATTTAGGTGATTTGTCAGGCATTTCTCAAAATCCTGAAGATGCTGGAGAAGGAATTTCTTATGCACAGGCTAGCATAAGACCAGACAGATTTCCGGATGCCATAGTTTTAGGTTTTGATACATATGGGGGAGAACCTTTTGTGGCAGATGTTGCAAACTCAGCAATAGATGCTGCCAAGGGGATGAAAAATGTAACTGACGTATCCGATTATATTGAACCTAAAATAAGGGAAATTCCTGGTGTCGGATATGTTTCACCTGAAACTGATGATCCTGTTGTTGTGGCAGTTATTGAAAATATCGAATCAGTAGGCATAGTGGCAGGAGCAATGATAGGGGCTGCACTCGGATGTAAAAATACATATTTGGTCAAACGAGGAACAACTTGTAATGTTTTGCCTGGAAGCGTAATATTTTCAGCAACCGCATTTATGAATGGAAATGTAATTGATTTGGCTGTTCCGTTTGAAAATAAAACTAGAATTTTAAGATAGGAGATAAAATTATGATTTTGTTAAATGAAGATACAAAATGTTTAGTTCAAGGAATCACCGGAAAACAAGGTTCATTCCACACTGAACAAATGTTAAATTACAATACTAATATCGTTGCAGGTTTAACTCCTGGAAAAGGAGGTCAGGACTTTATGGGAGTCCCGATTTTCAATTCAATGGAAGAAGCAGTTGAAGAAGTGGATGTCAATGCTTCAATTATTTTTGTACCTGCAAGATTTGCAAAAGATGCTGCATTTGAAGCAATCAGACATTTGGATTTGGTTGTAATCATTTCTGAACATATTCCTGTCCATGACAGTATGAAAATCATGGCATATGCAAAACAGATGGGCACAACCATTATAGGTCCGAATACTCCTGGAATCATTTCACCTGGTGTCGGTAAATTAGGTATCATGCCAACTCACATCTTTAAGGAAGGTAATGTCGGTGTAATTTCCAGAAGCGGTACCTTAACCTATGAAATTGCAAGTGAGCTTACCAATGCAGGAATTGGTCAAAGTACTGCTGTAGGTATTGGAGGAGACCCTGTTACAGGAGATAATTATGTTGATATCTTAAAAAGATTCGATAAAGATGATCAAACTGATGCGGTTGTTCTGATTGGTGAAATCGGAGGAACTGCAGAGGAAAGGGCTGGAAAATTCATTGCAGAAGAAATGAATAAACCTGTCGTATCATATATCGCAGGAAGAACTGCACCTCCTGGCAAAAGAATGGGTCACGCTGGAGCTATTATTCAAGGTTCTTCCGGTACTGTTGCAAGTAAAACTGCTGCTTTGAATGAAGCAGGTGTTGATGTAGCAATCAAACCGTCTGAAATTGTAGATTTACTTAAAAAGGTTATGTAATGTCAAATCAGGAAATTATTGATAAACTATTGTCCGGTGAGATGAAACTCTACCAGGTGGACAAGCATGTCAGTGCCAAAGAGGCAACTGACATAAGAAGAGAATTTTTAGAGCAGAAATATGATTTAAAGCTGTCCAATATCTCAAATTACACTTTGGATATGGAAAGGGCATCCGCAAGAAACATAGAAAATTCAATTGGTGTTTTACAGCTTCCGATGGGTATTGCAGGACCAATGAAAATCAATGGTCAATACTGTCAAAGGGAAGTATTTGTTCCCCTTGCAACATCAGAAGGAGCACTTGTTGCATCAATCAACAGAGGAGCTTCCACTATTACAGCATCCGGTGGTGTAAATGCAAGGGTTGTTTCAGATATCATGACAAGAGCTCCAGCCATCAAATGCGAAGGTGTAAGCGATGCTTTAAAAATCAAACAATGGTTTGTTGATAATTTCGATGAACTCAAAGAGATTGCAGAAAGCACAACATCTCACGGTAAACTTATTAAAATTGATCCTATCTTAATTGTTGGAAGCTATGTTTATCCAAGATTCGTTTTCTCAACAGGAGACAGTATGGGAATGAATATGGTGACAATAGCTTCTGAAAAAATTCTAGAAAAACTTGCCGATGAAACAACTGCAGTTCACATTGCACTGAGCGGAAACGTATGTGTGGACAAAAAACCTGCAGCTATTAACATTGTTGAAGGAAGAGGAAAAAGTGTAGTTGCAGATATATTGATACCTGAAGAAATAGTAGAAAAGAAACTCAAAACCACTGCGGATGCAATCGTTGAAGTAAACACTGCTAAAAACCTGATAGGTTCAGCAGCAAGTGGAGCCATGGCATATAATGCTCATTATGCAAATATGGTTGCAGCAATATTTTTGGCAACAGGTCAGGATGCTGCCCACGTCGTTGAGGGATCCCTTGGAATAACCACTGCTGAAAACAGAAACGGAGATTTGTATTTCTCAGTTAACCTTCCTGACTTGCCTGTAGCAACTGTTGGTGGAGGAACAAGCCTGGAAGTTGCACACGAAGGGTTGGAAATTTTAGGCGTTGCAGGTTCAAACCATGC
This sequence comes from Methanobrevibacter sp., assembly GCF_045541095.1. Taxonomy (GTDB): domain Archaea; phylum Methanobacteriota; class Methanobacteria; order Methanobacteriales; family Methanobacteriaceae; genus Methanocatella. The sequence goes on along the minus strand of NZ_JAZQIJ010000238.1, from coordinate 5,930 downwards.
TCGTGAATTTGCAGAAATCGTTGCATCAACAGTTCTTGCCGGAGAATTGTCACTTGTCGGAGCATTGGCTGCAGGACACCTTGCAAGAGCTCACAAGGAACTTGGACGAGGATAAAATGGATAATCTTTTAGAGGAATTGTATCCTGAAATTACTCTTGAAACAGAAGATTTGATAATGACGATATCTGTCAAAAAGGATTATTCACAAATTGAAGATTTGGACAAACGCAAAGAAGAATTCATCAATGATTTGAGGGATTTCATTAAGGAATTTAGTGAAACTCCCGAATCAAAAGAATTCATGGCTTTTTTTGATTAGTAAGCTATATTATACTAATATTAAACAATTTTCATAATATTTAAATTAAATAAATCTCATATTATTAATATTAAGGAAAAATTTTTACATTTTAAAAATTTTTTCATTTAATTGGGCATAATTTCTGAATATATTATTAATAATATGGGGTGGATTATGGATAATAAAATTAAAATTTTAATACTCCTGATTCTAATGTGTTTAACGGTAAATACAGTATTTGCCAGTGATATGAATGACACGCTCACATTGAATGAGGATTCAAGTCAGGAAGTAATAGCTAAGGAGAACAACAATACCGTATTGCAGGCTTCTAAAAATTATGGAGCTTTATACCAGGATATTCATGGCACTCAAGCAAGTGAAATCAACTTGACAACTGATTATATTTATCAGTCTTTTTGGGATTCTCACATGGCTAGTGGTGTTCCTATTAAACGTAATGTAACAATCAACGGTAACGGACACACAATAGACGGTTATTATCATGCAAGAATATTTGAAATTGCCGATGATAGTCTTAATATTATTATAAAAGATCTTCATTTTGTTAATGGTGAAACCACTAAATATGGTGGTGCGATATCAGGTAAATGTACTGTAATAAACTGTACTTTTTATAATAATCTTGCTGATAAAGGTGGTGCTCTTTACAAGGCTTCTGCTATTAACTGTAGTTTTGAACTAAACCGTGCAAAAACAGAAGGGGGAGCAATATATATTGATACTCCAAACCTCAACGTTGAAAACTGTAGTTTTGTAACTAATTATGCAGGCAAATTGGGTGGTGCAATTGCCATAAATGAGGTAATCGGTTCTACAATATCAAACTGTACTTTCACAAGAAATCAGGCAGAAAACGCCGGTTCCATGAGTGTAAGATATTCTCAAAAAGTAAATGTTACAAATTCCAAATTCAATAGTAATTCAGCCGGATTTAATGGAGGAGCTATATATTATGATTTTGCACTCCAAAATATTTTAGATAACTGTGATTTTGAAAATAATGCTGCGCCTCAAGACGGTGGTGCTATCACATGGATTTTAAGTAATGGTAACATTACTAACAACAGATTCAAACGCAATTCTGCAAACGGCAACGGTGGTGCTATTTATGCAGATGTTTCAAACACAGCTGTAATGATTGAACATCAAATTCTTACAGACTGTAATTTCACTGAAAATAGTGCAAAAAATGGTGGTGCGCTATATTGCGGTGGATCATACAGAGTAACTGACGGTACTTTGAATTTCATTAAAAATACTGCAGAGGAAAATGGTGGTGCAGTATACTGTATTAATTCAAGCTCATTTTCAGATTCACTATTTTTAAATAATAAAGCTCAGAATAATGGTGGAGCAGTATACTGCAATGACAGTTGCAGATTTTTCGGTTCCAGTTTCATTAACAATAACGCAAAAAATGACGGGGGAGCGTTATATGCAAATAATTACGGTTTCCTATTTGACAATCAATTCTTAAACAATTCTGCCCGTACTGGTGGTGCAATGTATTGCAATGAGCATTGTACAGTATCAAAAGCAGATTTCATTAACAACACTGCTGAAGATGACGGAGGTGCGATTTATTCTATTGCAGAAGGTTTGATATATAATATTAAGTTTAACAACAACTCTGCACACCGTGGTGGTGCCGTTTACATTGGAAAATACAATGATATTGGATTTTGTGAGTTCACCAGAAATTATGCCTACCAGGGACCTGCCGTATATACAGAAGATAACTTCAATGAAATTTATAATACTACTTTCTTGAAAAATAAACAGGAATTATCTGAATTTGATTTAAACACTGAAAGTTACAAATTCAATGTTCAATTGTTGAATAGTCGTTATTTATTTAATGCAGTTTATTCATGGTTCCCAATTGACTGCCACAACATTACCTTTTGGAACGGCACAGTCACTACCATGAGTGAATTGGACACTATGGGCGGTGCTGGAATAAACTTCACAATTGAAGTATATGATTCAAACAACAAGTTAGTTAAAAAAGAAATTCGCACAACAGATAACGACGGAAAAATAGTTTATGACTATTTTGATTTCGATGGAGGAAACTATACATTTAAAGTAACTCATGATGAAGATGACTATTACTTAGGTCTTTCAAAAACTTTCAAAATTACTGTTGCAGATTTCGATAAACTTCAGGCTTTGTTGGTTTTAGCAAAAGATACTGGAATAATCAATCTGACACGCAATTTCACTTATTCCATTGGTTATGATACACTTAGCTATCTTGGGGTTTATTCTGAAAACTTAACAATTTACGGTAACGGATATACAATTGATGCTTCAAATAGGTCAGTTTCATTTGCCGATGAACTGACAAACATAACTTTTTTAAACTGCAGTTTTAAAAACGGTATGGATTTCCACCTAAGAGGGAAAAATATTTTAATATCTGACTGTAATTTTGAAAATACCGGTTACTTTAGAAGCATTAATGCCTCTTCATGTCAAATCATTAACTGTAATTTCGACAGCATTATGGAAGGTAGTTATTTCAGTCCATTTGAGTTTACTGATAATAATATTATAATCATTAAAAATTCTAACTTCACAAATAATCTTGTAAATGGTTCCAATGGTGGTGCAATTTATTTGAGAAATAATAGTTATGAATTAATAATGGACTGTAATTTCATTAACAATACTGCTGAGGTTAATGATGCAGGTGCCATATACGGAATTGATTTGAAAAACTTTAATCTGGTTAATTCCAGTTTTATCAACAACACTGCTATTGTCGGTGGAGTTCTTGTTTTAACCTCAATCGAATATGGAATAATCACTATTGACGGATGTATGTTCCTAAACAATACTGCAAAAGAAAGTGCAAGTGCATTTAAAGTTTATGGAGACCCGGTCATTAAAAATTCAGTATTTTTAAACAACCAAGCTCCATCCAGCAAAATTGAAATGGATGTTGTTGATTTAGATACCATATCAGTTAATTTTGAAGGACAAAATGATTATATCAATGCAATTGTTGTATTAGGACGTTTGTCACTTGAAAACGTTACCTATTGGGACGGTACAATCACAAACACTAATAAAAAATCTCCTAACAGATCCAGTCCTGGACAAAACATAACAATCAATGCATATGATAAAAATGATAATCTGATTTTCCAAACTGTCGAGAAAACAGATGAAAACGGTCAATTGATTTACGCTATTTATAATTTGCCGTATGAAACAAAATATGTTGTATGTTGCCATGAAGATGATGCGTACTATGCAAGATCAGCAAATGTTACACGTAACGTAACAAGGATGGCTGATTTTGATAGGCTTCAACTATTGATAAATGCTGCCGGTGAAAATGGAGTTGTCAATTTGACAAGAAATTACACCTATGCTGAAGGTTTTGAAACTAGTGAGTATTTGTATATTAATTATAATAATATTACAATTAACGGAAATGGTTACTCAATCAATTTCAACGAAACAGGATTTATATATATTAATGAAGCAAATGGAATAACTTTAAACAACATTTCTTTCACTGGTGGAGAACGTCAAAGCGCTCTTATGTATATTGGTGGAGATTGTGAAATAAATGATTGTAATTTCACAAATATTAGTTTAGGTTCAGATAATGTTATTCATCAGTACAAAATAAATACTAATTTAGCAGTAAACAATACTAATTTTATAAATATTACTGCTACTGCCATAAGAGTAGATGATTTTACCTCAGCTTCAATTTGCAACAGTGATTTCATAAACAATACTCAAGCGATTTCCGCAGGAGGAAATACATTTAATGGAGTTGTAAAAAGTATTTTGATTAGTGAATGCAGCTTTACAAATAACTCATATATCAATAATAGTGCTGCATTAAACTTAAAGGCAGATACTATCAAAATTGAAAATTCCAATTTTACAAATAACAAAGGAACTGATGGTGGAGCAATATACGCAAGAGCAAATGAGATTACTGTAAACGGTTCCAATTTCTTTAATAACTCTGCAGATAAGAACGGTGGTGCGATTTATATTGCTGATTCTAATAAATATTTAAATGTAGACAATTCCAGTTTCAGATTCAATTCAGCTGATGTCGGACCTGCTATTTATTGTGCCGGCGGAAATTGTACTTTGAATAATGTAACCGTGTTGGATAATCGAGGACAACCAGCCTCATTATTGGAAGTTGAAAGTACCGGAAATAATGATGTAGTCATGAAATTTGAAGGTAAAAATAATTATATTAATGGAATTTATTCAAAATCAATAGAATTCCATAATGTAGTCTATTGGAATGGGGAAGTTGTAAACAGTGATGATGCTTATCCTGTTGAAAACGATTACAGCGGACAAAAAATCACTCTTGAGATATATAATAGTGAGGATAATTTAGTTGAAAATGTCACACTTGTAACTGACGGACAAAATAAGATTTATTATAAGTTAATCAATGGTGAAAATGGAAATTACACATTCAAAGCTTATCATTTAGATGATAACTATTACTCTTATATCAGTGGAGGCAATGGTACATTTGAGAGTATCCGTCCTCTAAGTTCTGTAAATATCAATATTGACAACGGAACAGAATTCTATTATTCAGATTGTAATATATCATTTGATATTATCAATAAAACTGTTACTAGGGTTGTTATAACAAATATTGATGGAACTCAAGTTTACATTAATCAAACAACTGCGGATGATTATGTCATTGTAGATTTAGATCCAAGTGAAGACTATTATAATATAACCGTCTATAATGATTATACTTTTGATTATGTGGGAAGTCAGGATTCCAAATTATTTAAAATATTGAAGGTAAAACCGTCAATTATCATTAATCCAATTTCTGATATTTATTATAATAATGAGTTTGATGTTACTTTTGATGGTGAAAACTTCGAAACAGTCAATGTTACTGTATTTGATGTATATGGTAATATAGTATTTAGTGAAGTTTCTTCAAACAAATATGTGACTATTCCTGTGTTACCTGTAGGTACATATAATATTACTGTAACTTCTGATGAAGATAAGTATCATAGCAATGCTTCTAACTCTAGTAAATTCAATATCATCAAGGCATATGCTAATGTTACTGTTAGTGTTGACAATGTAGTTTATGGTAATGAGTCTATGATTGTTATTTATGCTGATGTTGATGGTGTTTATACTGTTGATGTTAATGGCACTGTTAGGAATGTTACTATTGATGGTAATGTTGATAAATTTACATTGTATTTAGGAGCTGGTAAGTATTATGCTAATGTGACTTCTTTCGATAATGGTAATTATTCTATTAATAGCACTAATGCGATATTTGAAGTTTATAAAGCTATTAATAATCTAAGAGTTATTACTGCTAATGTTACTTATGGCAGTAAGTCTGTGATTTATGTTAATGCTGATGTTGATGGTGTTTATACTGTTGATGTTAATGGTACTATTGGGAATGTTACTGTTGAAGGTAAAGTTGGTAAATTTACATTGTTATTGGGTGCTGGTAAGTACTATGCTAATGTGACTTATTCAGGTAATGGTAATTATTCAACTATTATTTCTAATGCTTCATTTGAGGTTTATAAGGCTGTGAATAATGTTGAGGTT
>NZ_JAZQIJ010000237.1:0-15554 GCF_045541095.1 Methanobrevibacter sp. | reverse complement strand
CAGACACTAATCATTGAAAAAAGCAATACAAATATATTAAATCTGATATATAAACTATTATGATTACTTATTAAGGGATTAAAAAACAAAGGAAACCTAACATGTTTAAAGAAAAAAGATATGATGAAAAAACATTGAAACATTTACAGCAAGTTGAAATGAAAATTTTAAAATATTTCATTGAAGTTTGTGAAAAGCACGATTTGACCTATTTCATGTATGCAGGAAGTTTACTGGGAGTAATCAGACATGAGGGATTCATTCCATGGGATGATGACATTGACGTGATTATGTTTAGGGAAGATTTTGAAAAATTAAATAAAATCTTTGAAAAGGAACTAAATGAGGAATACAGATTTTTCAATGTTTTAAACGAAGAGACATACCATTATACCTGGGGAAGATTAACACTTAAAGGCACTGCATTTGAGGAATGGTGGGCAGATCAGGTTGAATACACTCCGAATATATTTATTGATATCTTTATTTTAGACAATATCCCTAAAAACAAATTTAAAAAATTTTTTCACAAATGGAAATCCTTTGCACTTAATCAGATGGTATTGTATTCAATACTCAAATTTGAAAACAAATCCAAACTAAAAGAGATGATTCAAAAAGCAATCTATTACGTGCTTAAAATAATTCCTATATCCACAAATACCATTAAAAGGAAATGTGTTGCTTCATTCTCCAAATACCAGAATGAAGAATGTGATGAAGTCTGTGATTTTCCTTCAGAAAACCAGATGCAAATGTCATTTAGAACTGATTGGTTACCTCTTAAAAAAGGAAAATTTGAAGATATTGAAGTTAATATTCCAAACAACTATGATAAAATATTGAGAATGGACTTTAATGAATATATGGAGTTGCCTCCTGAAGAATCAAGATTCAATCCCGCTCCAAACAATATTGATTTCGGCAAATATTAAAATATAAAGGCGATTAAATGGCTAAAAATAAAAAAAACATATGTTTAGTGACCACAGTTTATTCTTTTTTCCTATATCTGATGGTTAACGGATATAATGAGGATGACATCTATATATTTACTGCATGGTTTCCAAAAGAAATTTCAAAAAACGTGAAACACATCCAAATGCCTGCAGTAATTTTTAGAGGAAAAAAATTTGCCGAATTAAACTCACTATCCGGAATTTACAAAAATATTGTGGGATTTTTAGGATATTTCTACGGTTATCTTAAGCTTAGAATCCTATTATTCATCAAAACATTCAACTGTGATGTTGAAGTTTACGGACATGCTCAAACACCATTTTCATATATGTTTTTTGAAAATGAAAACTCAAACATCATTGAAGACGGAATGGAAAATTATACTGCAAAGATATGTGAAACCCATAAGATCAATCCGCTGATAGACTTTATTCTGCATATTTGCGGAATTTATTTCTTAAATCAATGCGAATGCTATGGAAGTCATAAGAATATCAAAAATGTTTATCTAACCAATGAACACGACAATCCGTTAATAAAAGACAAAGTTCAAATAATAAACATCAAAGAGCGCTGGAATAATTTATCTAAAAGTGAACAGGAAAAACTGCTGGAAATATTCAACGTTAATATTGAAGGAATTGATTTTAATGAAAAAACCGCTCTTTTATTGACACAGCCATTATCTGAAAGTACTTCAATAAATATAACCGAAGAAGAAGAGCTAAATATCTATAAAGAAATCATGGCCAAATTCAGCGATTATCAAATAATCCTTAAACCGCATCCAAGGGATACAAAGGATTTTGAAAAGCTATTTCCCGATGTGAAAATTATAGATGGCAGTTTTCCGGTTGAAATTATGACAATGATTAATATTTATCCAACCGTTGTCTGTTCTGTTGTCACAACTGCATTATACAACTTTGAAAAAAGTAAAATTTATGTCTATGACGGAAAATTAAATGACGAACGCATTAGTAATGCTCGAGAAGAGTTAATAAAAATTATTAAAGAGAAAAATTTAGATTTGATTAACTAATATCCTAGTTATCGTTTTTTTAAATTTATTAAAAATCTTAAAATCATAGAATAACTGTAAGTTAAAGTATAATGTCCGCTACGAGCTAATTTAAACCACAAGGAATAGATTTTACCTTTTATATTTGGGTTTAAATCCTTTGCACATCCTGAATAATCCTTAATTATGGACATTCTCTCTTCTTTTGATAAATCTGAAACTACAATATCATATGCCAATTCATCAAAGAAAAGTGCACAATACCTGTTAAAAAACTTCTTTGAATTAACATGATTATCTGCTAATTTTTTTAACTCAACAAAGGCAATGAATACCTTATGTAAAAATGAAGCACTTAATGTTACTGAGATTGATTGACCAGTTACTCTATAAAAATAATGATTATATAAACTTAAATTTGTCAAAAACAATATTTTAGGATTTAAATAATAACACTGATGCATAAAATAAACATCTTCAGGCAAGTTTTCCAAACATTTGATGTCATTATCCAACAAAAACTTACGTTTATAAATTTTACACCACATTGCTCCACCATAATTAGTATTTGGTGAAAATAGCATATCCGGATTTTCTAAAACATTTACTTCAACAAAATTAGGAGCATCATTAATTGGTGCAGGTTTATCATCAGCACTGTAAATATTATTTGTTTTTGAACAAATAATCATATTTACATCAGTTTCTAAAATCTTGTTGTATAATATTTCACAGGCTTCTGGAACATATTCATCGTCATTATCCAAAAACATGATATAATCAGCGGTTGCATGTTTAATACCAATATTTCTAGGTTTTCCAGCACTGCCTGAGTTAGAATCTAAAAATATATATTTTATATTATCGTATTCGCTTGCATAATCTAAAATAAGTTGTCGAGTATTGTCTGTAGATAAATCATCAACAAGCAAAACTTCAATATTATTAAAACCAAAAGTTTGATTTAATAAAGAATCCATAGCTCTTTTAAGATCATCTTCAACATTAAATGTAGGAATAATCATTGAAATTTTATAATCAGACATTAATATACCACAATACAATTATATATTTACTCTAATTCTTCTAAAACTTTTATAATTTCATCTTTAGACAATTGTCCAATTTCAGAAGAGTCATAAATGAAATTAGGATGATTTTCAACAAATTCTTTCCTAATAATAAATAAATTCTTAGTTTCTTCAGCGTATAAAATTTCATCAGGAGTCATTAGCTCTTCATGCAGTTTTTCTCCAATACGCTTTCCGATGATTTCAACTTTAATATCATCAGCATTGAAACCATATTTAGGAGCATAATATTCAACCATAGCTTCAGCAAGGTCAGTTACTTTAACGGAAGGCATTTTTAAAATAAATATTTCTCCGCCTTCAGAAATACTGCCCGCATCCAAAATCAATTTAGCAGCCTCATGAATATGCATAATAAAACGGGTCATAGCTTCGTCAGTAATGGTTAACGGACCACCATTTTTAATTTGTTTTTTAAATACCGGGATAACTGATCCTCTAGAATTTAAAACATTTCCAAACCTAACACATGCAAATTTAGTTCCATCCGCTCCACTATACGCGTTAGATGAAATCATAAGTCTTTCAGCAAGCAATTTTGTTGCTCCCATTACATTAACAGGATTAACAGCCTTATCAGTACTGATTAAAATTACTTTTTCTACCTCGCATGAAATAGCTGCATCTATAATATTTTGTGTTCCACCAACATTTGTTTTAACAGCATCCATAGGATTATATTCACATAAAGGAACATGTTTATAAGCTGCAGCATGAAAAATAATATCTATATCTTTAAAGGCTCTTTCCAGTCTTTTTAAATCGCGAATATCACCAACAAAGGTCCTAATCTTTGAAGAGTTTAAATCTTGTTCCAAATCAAATAATGCTGTTTCATTGTTATCGAATACCCTTACAACATCAACATCATATTTTAACAGTTCGGCAACGATTTTTCTACCAATGGAACCAGAACCACCAGTGACAATAACTTTTTTTCCTTTATAAAAATCATTTAACATAAAATCACCTATTTATAGAATTTTCCAATAGTATCAGCCATATAATCCATTTGTTCAGTTGTTAATGTAGGAAACATAGGGAGAGTAATTGTTTTTTCATGCATTTTCTCAGTAACAGGCAATACATCATCATATTTTAATCCGTTTTTATAAAATTCAGATTTGTGAACTGGATCAAAGTAAATTTTAGATGAAATTCCATTATCTGACAAGTAATCGATTAATTCATCTCTTTTGTTTGCTAAAACTGAAAATAATTGATAAACATGATTATAACCTTGCGGAACTTCAGGAATAGTTATTTCATCTGTTTCTTCCAATATTCTTTTAGAGAGATATTCAACATTATTTTTTCTCATTTCAATAATTTTATCTGCTTTTTTGATTTGTGAAATTCCTAAAGTTGCAGTCAAATTTGACATTCTCCAGTTAAATCCAAGTTCAATATAATCAAATAATCCTACAGTTGAGAAATAGTCTCCACTTTCCAATCTTCCGTGGGATCTGATTAATTTTAATTTTTCATAGATTTCATCAGAATCTGTGACAACCGCTCCACCTTCACCGGTTGTTATAATCTTATTTTGACAGAAACTTAAAATATTTGAATCACCAAAAGTACCAATATTTTTTCCATCAACAGAAGCGCCAAAAGCTTCTGCAGCATCCTCAATTAGTACTAAATCGTTATCTTCAGCAATATCCTTTAACTCTTTAATTTTACATGGGCATCCACCATAGTGAACAGGAATAATAGCTTTGGTATTTTTTGTTATTTTTTCTTCAACTAATTCTGGATTTAAACCAAAAGTCTCTTCTTCAATATCTGCAAAAACAGGTTTTGCTCCTACAAACAATGGAGAATTGACAGTTGCAATGAATGTAAATGACGGAACAATGACTTCATCACATTTTCCGATTCCATGAGCAAGTAAAGCAGCATGTAAAGCAGAAGTCCCAGAATTAAATGTTATCGCATGTTTTGTCCCAATATAATCTGCAATCATGTCTTCAAATTCAGTTACCTTTGAGCCAACAGCCCAAAATTTACCTGAAGCAATCTGTTCTGAAACTAATTTAACATCTTCTTCATCGTTATAAATTTCAAATAATGGGACATTCATCTTATCTACCTACATAAACTAAAAATAACTTTTAAATTCAATGATTTTTAAATTTAAATCAAATAATCACTAATAACTATATATAAATTATTATAAATAATTTTCCAATTAATCTAATTTTCTCACTACTTTTGCCGGAACGCCGAAAGCAACAACATTATCCGGAATATCTTCAGTTACAAAACTAAAAGCACCAATAATAGAATTTTTACCAACAGTAACTCCTGGCATTACAACAGAATGAGTTCCGATTCTGCAGTTTTCTTTTAAGATTACTTCACCTTCCTTATCATCAATAGTGGATATTGAATAAATAGAACAGTGAGATCCAATTTGAACATAATCTTCAATTACAACATGATTTTTTGCGTTAATATATGTAAATGCGCCGATATCAGTTTTATAACCCAAATCCAAATTATCTTTGTTTTGAACCAACCAATTATATTTAGTCAGTTCACATTCTTTTATTTCCGGAGCTTTCCAGCCATCAAATCTATCTTCACTCATCATCACACCTCATTAAAAAATCAACAATCTTAAAATCCAATGGAGTATCCAAATCAATACTTCTCTCTTTTGGCATTAAATAGGGAATTGTTCTATCACCATAAAATGACTTATTCTTCCGTATAAAATCAGGAGTAGTGATATAAATTGCACCATTGAGTACATAATAAGTAGGTAAATCTTGTCTTCTAGAATTAAAAAATTCTTTTTCAGTATTCTGAACTAAATATCCTTCATTTAATGAAAAATTCAATAATGATTGATGATTTAATTCGGATACACTTACTAAAGAATCACACTCATTAGATTTAAATAATTCAATAGCATTAGTAATATCTTTCGAAGTTCTGAGTGGAGATGTTGGTTGAAGTAATACAAATATTTCAGGTAAAGAATTTTTATCTTCAAGATAATCTAAAACATGAAAGATTACATCGATACTGCTTGATTTATCATTAGCTAAGTTTAATGGTCGTTTAATTACTTGAGAACCTAATTTTTTTGAAATTTCAGATATTTCATCATCTTCAGTTGAAACAAATGTTTTACTAATAAAATTACATGATTTTGATGCTTCAATCGAATAATAAATTAATGGTTTACCATTAAGCAATTTAATATTTTTTCTAGGAATTCCTTTACTTCCACCCCTTGCAGGAATTATACTTATAATATCCACATTTATCACTCCAACTCAAAAAATTTCTTATTTAATAAATCATCATTAATATCTAACTCATTTAAAATTTTACAGATATTTTCACCAGCTTTCCCATCACCATAGGGATTTATACAGTTATTTAATTTATTTTGATAATCATCACTTCTAATATAATTCAGGGCATTTAAAATTTCATTGGAATCATAATCAACATCAATAACATTCTCCGCTTTTTCACGGCCAGCTTGCCTAGTTCCAATATTAATTACGGGCAGCTTAAATGAAGAAGATTCAATTATTCCGCTGCTTGAGTTTCCAATCAATGCACTAGCTAACCCCAAAATACCAATGAAATCATCATGAGGGATGTTCTTGTAAGCATCAACATCATACTCGTTTATTTTTCCAATCATTGCCCTTCCGCCGGCATCTGCATTTGGATAAACAAGTAAAATCTGATAATCAGTAGAAGTTGCCGCATCTAAAGTCTGTTTAATTTGATTAGCTGAGTCTTCAACTTCCAAACTAACCGGATGCTGCAATACAAGAATAAAATCATTTGTAATATTATATTTTTCCTTCAAATAATTTTCATCGATATTATCTTTAATCTTTATTATTGAATCAAGTCCTGGTGCTCCAACAACAAAAATATTGTCTGGATTTTCACCCATTTGTCTTATTCTTGATGCGCTTTTTTCAGTTGCTGCAAAGTGAATATTGGACAATTTTGTTATTGCATGGCGAGCGGAATCATCTACAGTTGATGAAACATCACCACCGTGAATATGTGCAACAGGAATCTGCAGATAAGAAGCAACAATTGCTCCAGCCAGCATTTCACCACGATCTCCTAAAAGTAAAACAACATCAGGTTTTATTTCAGCCATCAATTGTGTTAAATCGCAAATCAGATTACCAATGAATGCAGACATTGACTGCTCATCATCCTTTAGAAATGTTTGATTAATAACATGTAAATTAAAATTATCCTTTTTAACTTCATCTAATGAATAGCCGAATTCTTCCATTAAATGCATACCGGTTACTGCAACTTCCAATTGAATATTTTCATCATTATCTAATAATTCCAACGCATTATGCATTAAACCGTAATCTGCTCTTGTTCCAGTAATATATAATACTTTCTTTAACATAATTATTCCAAATCTTCCCATTGCAAAACATGACCGGATTCTAGGTCTTTATTAACTGTCTTGCCTATTAAATCATTAACATGCTTAGGAGCAATACCTGTTCCCGGCCGTTTGATTGATAACATTTCTTTTTCAAGCATTTCTCCTTTTTTGAGATTATTATTTAAAATGATGCTTTTTCTTACAACCTTTTTAATCTCATTTTCATTTTCAGAAAATTTTCTAACACCATCTCCCATTGCAACCTCAACATGTCTGATTGCACTTACCATTGCTTTAAATTCCTCAGGATTTAAAGATGCCTTATGGTCTGGGCCTTCAAGAGTTTTATCCAATGTAAAATGTTTTTCAACAACACAAGCCCCCAATGCAACGGCTGCAATTGGAAGTTCTATGCCTGGAGAATGGTCTGAAAATCCGATTGGCACATCCAATTCCTTCTGTAATGTTTTTATGAAATTGAGATTTGCTTCCTCAAAAGAAGTCGGATATCCGGTAATGCAATGCAAAATACATAATTTTTCTTTATTTTCAATGAAATTATAGGTTTCTTTAATCTCTTCTAAGGTAGCCATACCTGTTGACAAAATTAATGGTTTATCAGTATTTAAAACATAATCAATCAGCTCAAAATTATTCAGTTCACCTGAACCTAATTTATAAAGTGAAACACCTAACTTTTCTAAAAGATCTACACTTTTAAAATCAAAAGGTGAAGATAAAAATACTACACCACACTCTTCAGCATAGCTTTTAAGTTCAAAAAAATCATCATATGACAATTCCAATTTTTTTAGCATTTCAAGTTGTGAATTTTCATTAGTATTTTTTTCCTGATATTCAGCAGTTTTTGCATTTTCACTAACTAAATCCTCACTGACAAAAGTTTGAAACTTAACAGCATCAACTCCACACTCACTAGCTGATTTAATCATTTTACGGGCAAGTTCAACACTTCCATTATGATTTACACCGATTTCAGCTATAATAAATGTTGAATCATTAAAATTAATATCAAAAACCATACAAAAACCTTTAATTTATTATTAATTTAAATTTTATCTAAAATATTATATTAATATTATGCACTAAAAAAATTATAACTTTATTATAGAAAATTTATAAAATATATCCTACATATATGATATAAGCATTCCTTGAAATGATTAAAGTTGGTTTTATGAGTCAGGTACAAACAATTTTTAAAAATATGAGTTGGTTAGTAATTTCACAGATAATTGCTAGTGTTTGTGGTTTTATCTGGACAATATTAATGGCTAGATATTTAGGAGTTAACAATTATGGTATTTTTGGATTTGCCACATCATTAACTGGAATTTTAGCAATGACTGTGGATTTTGGAATAAGTAACCATATTGTTAGGCATATTGCAACAGATTATGACTCTGCACCAAAATATATTGGAAATGCAATACCTTTAAAAAGTATTTTTTCAGTTGGAACAATAATTTTAACATTAATAATATTAATCTTAATGAAAGCAAATGAACTTGTAATAACAGTAACATTACTTTTTACAATCGAAATAATATTTAAATCATTTATTGGTTTACTTAATGGATCATTTCAGGCTTTTGAAGAAGGAAAATATCAAGGAATTGGAAACACAATACTGCACGTGCTTTTATTAATATTCATCCTTTTAACAATCTTTACCGATTTAGGATTAATTGGAATAGCAGTATCATATATTCTAGCTAATTTAATCGCATTAGTCTATGAATATTATGTTTTAAATAAACATGTTGTAAAACCTAAATTTGAATTGGATACTGGTTTTTGTAAAAATATTTTTATATTTGCGATTCCATTTGCTGTAACCGGCTTATTATACAATATTTATTATTCTATTGATATTGTAATGCTTACAAATATGGTTGGAGACTACCCAACAGGAATTTATAACGCTACATATAAGTTAATATCTGTTTTATCATTATTTTACTCCACATATACCGCAGTAATCTTTCCGGTCATGAGTAAATTCTATAAAAATGATGAAAAACTGCTATTAATTAGTTTTGAAAAGTCAATTAAATATTTAATGTTAGTAATAATACCACTAGCCGTTGCAACTGTATTTTACTCCGCAGATATAATTCAGTTTATTTATGGAAACGAATATAACGGAGCTGCATCTGTTTTATGCATTTTAATTTGGACAGTCTGTTTATTATTCATCAGCGGTGCTGCAAACACTTTACTCAATGCATCCCACAAAGAAGTTGCTGTTACCAAAATTTATGCAGTTGCCGCATTGTTTAATATCATTTTAAACTTGTTTATGATTCCAAAATTCACTTATAATGGTGCTGCAATGACTACTGTTTTAAGTGATGTTTTAATTGTCATTATACAATTTTATATAATATATAAACTTGGACATAGACCAAACAAAAAATTATACATTGACATACTTAAAATTATCGCAGGATCTATAATTCTCGGAATTGCACTTTATATCTTAAACCTAAACATGTGGGTGGCTCTTCCGGTTGGAATAATTATTTATCTCGCAGTCATGTATATAATAAGATTCTTTGATAAAGACGACAAATATGTAATTAGAGAAATTTTAGGTAAAAACTAGTGATAATATGGCAGTTAAAAAAGAAAGAATTTTCTATTACGACCTATTAAGGGCATTTGCAATCATTGCAGTTATAATTTGTCATGTTGACTTCTATTTCGGACCTCTGAACACACCATTTGAAGTCATAGCACAGCTTACCTTCCATGATATCGGAAGAATTGGCGTTCCAATATTTCTAATGATTAGCGGAGCACTTCTTTTAAACCGTGACTATTCGAACCTGGGCGATTTTTTAAAAAGAAGGTTTGCAAGAATAATATATCCGTTCATCTTCTGGATAATCCTTATAACACTAACAAATTTCTACTTTCATAAGCCATACTCCTACATGTGGAACGTATTTATCGGAAATCCTTCAATCATGTGGTATTTCTGGACTTTAATCGGAATTTACCTTGCAATTCCTATCATTAACATATTCATTAAGGAATACGGAGAAACAGGTTGCAAATACTTTTTAGCAATATGGATTATCACAATTATCCTAAACACTTTCAACATGTATCCTTTATTCCCATATTTCAAACTGGACTATTTTGCAGGATTTATCGGATATCCTGTTTTAGGTTATTACCTTTCAACCAAAAAGTTCAGCTACTCAAACAGAAAGATGTGGATTGTGGGACTTCTTATCCTGCTAATTTCACTTGGAATTTTTGTTGCATACACCTACTCAAACAGTTTCCCGTCAGTTGAAGTGATGTATCAAAACATTCTGGTTGCAGGCATGGGAATCGGAATGTATCTGTTTATAGAATACCTTGACAAGGAAAACAAGTTCAATTCAATCAAAAACAATGCAATAGGAAAAACTATTAGCTCAATAAGTCTGTGCAGCTACGGAATGTACTTTTCACATGTCATCATAATCATGTTCATGTCAAAAATCAATCCTCATTCAAACATTTTATTCCCTGCAATGTTTATAGCAACAATATTCCTTTCATGGCTTTTACCATACATATTCAGCAAAATCCCCTATGTCAAAAAGGTCAGCGGAGTCTAACTCCACCTTTAATATTTAAACACACGTACATTATAAACTAAACATTCATTTCCAAGTCAAAACAATATAGGCTTATACTATAATTGATAAATAATTTATTATACTATTAAGTGATAAAAATGAGTTTTTCAAAAAGTTTCAAATATCTCCATGATTTAATCTATAGTGGGATTAAAGAGATCAATCTGGACTATGATATAATTTTAAACAGTAAAGAGAAGTCTGATTATCCCAATGGGATAAAACTGGATATTGATGATTTGATTATTAATGGAAATGGCCATACTATTGATGCATACGGAAAGACGCGAATATTTGAAAATTACGGTAGAAATATCACAATTAAAAACATAACATTAAAAAATGGGTATGGTAATCAGGGTGGAGCAATACATAATGATGCTTATGGTGAATTGACTATAATAAATTCCATACTTACAAAAAACGAAGCAAGCCCAGGTGGAGCTGTATTTAACAGGGGAAATTTAACCATAATGAGTTCTACACTCACGTCTAATACTGTAAAAGGTGTAAGTGATGGTGGTGCAATACATAATCTGGGTAAATTAGCCATAATAAAATCCACACTTAGCAATAATCAACTAAATTGCAGCAGGTCAACATCAGGCGGTGCGATATGCAATAGAAATGAATTGATTATACTTGATTCCACATTCACTGAGAATATTGCAAAAACCGGTGGAGCAATATACAATGATAATGGGGAGTTAATAATAATCAAATCCTTCTTAATGGCCAACAGGGCAAAGAATGGTGGTGCAATAAATAACAATAAAGGCAAATTGAATATTGCTAAATCAAAATTAGATAAAAACATTGCTATCAAGGCTGGTGGAGCAATAATTAATTTTCATGGTGAATTGATTACAGTTGAATCAGTATTCACTGGAAATAAGGCAATGAGATATGGAAGTGCAATATATAATGGATGGGGATCACTAACTCTTGAAAAATCCGAATTCACAAAAAATAAAACAAAATATCATGGTGCAATATGTAATAAAGGCACAATATCAATAAATAAATCTAAATTCAAAGATAATGAAACAAAAAAACTTTAAATTTGAATTATACAATTTAAGTTGTAATGTTAACAGATATTTTTGATTGACATTACATTATGGATTTGGAATTCATTTTGTTTGAAATGTATGTTTACTTTACTAAAATATGTATAATTACTTTATCAAAGTTAATATGGAAATGGTGAAACACTATGAAAAAATATTTAAGCAGATATATTGATGATGAACGGAAGAATTATTGGAATACATGGGTGCAGTGTTAATTGTAGGGCCAAAATGGTGTGGAAAAACAACAACCGCCAAACAGCATGCAAAAAGCATGATACAATTACAAGATCCAAGTAATTCTTATAATTATCTGAAATTAGCAAAATTAGACCCTCTTTTATTATTGGACGGAGATAAACCTAGATTAATTGATGAATGGCAGATGGCACCTGAACTATGGGATGCTGTGCGCTATAGTGTTGATGAAAGTGATGATGATAGACTATATATCTTAACTGGTTCAACAGTTGTTGACAATTCAAAAATAATGCATAGTGGTGCAGGTAGAATCCATAGATTATTAATGAGACCTATGAGTTTATATGAAAGTGGCGAATCAAATGGTAAAATTCATTTAATGGATCTGTTTGATAATCCTGATTTAGATGTAAAAACTAAAAAAAAGCAAACATTCTCGTGTCAATTCACTAAAAAAAATAAATGGTTGAATTAAATGGTTAAAAAAAAATGGTTTGAAAACAATCAAACCCACATAATTATTATAATATGTAATTTCACAGCCCTAATGTGGAAATTTCACTTAAAGGTACATTGCAGCTTGCCACATGGCAGACATCGCCGGATCCACTTATATACAAACCATCTACATGATCTGTTGAATCATCATGTGAAACTTCACCGACTTCAGTTGCTGCATACACTCCTGCAAATGCAAGTGAAACAACCAATACCAAAATCAAACCTTGAATCAATGTTGCTTTTTTCATAATAATCCCCTTTTTAAGTTTTTAAGTTTTACAAACTCTACTTAATACTATAAAAACGATTATATATAAAGATTTTCGAGTGTAAGCGCCCACTTACATCTTTAAATCAGTTAAAAAAGCCATTGCATAATTAAAATATAAAAATAAGTCATCTGAAGTAATATTTAAAAAAATAGACATTAAATACATTAATTACTCCAATTATTTTGAGATATCCTCAAAATCTTCATAGCTCCAAAAACAGATGCCTTTTCTTTCATTTCAGATATTCGAATTTCAGTATCCGTAAATGCAACTTCATTGAAACCTTTTTTAATTATTTCCAAAAGAAAGTCCCCTGCATTTGAAACTCCACCTGAAATTATTATGACTTCCGGATCAAAAGCGCTTGAAATTATGCCAAGCAGTTTGCCTAACTTAAAATAGACATCATTAATTATTTTTAAAGCTACTTCATCACCAGCTTTTGCATCGTTAAAAATATCTTTCGCAGTCAACGATTTAAAATTCCTCAGAGAGGAATAAACATCATTTGATTTTAAATAGCTTTCGGCAGTTTTAACAAGACCCCTTGCAGAAGCAATTTCCCCAATAGTTTTTGAATCAAGACAAAGAAATTCGATTTCACCTGCCTTGCCGTTATGACCTTCCACAAGATGATTATTGATTACAAGCCCCGCACCGATTCCGGTTCCGATTGCTACAAGAAAAAGACTGCTGTAATTTAAAGACTCCCCAATGGCCTGAAGATTCACATCATTTAATACAATTACTTTTATGTTGACTCTGGACTCTAAAACAGACCCGATATCGCAATCTGACAAATTTAAATTAATTGCTTTATGGACAATGCCGTTTTTAACAATGCCCGCTATACCTATTACAATAGCCTTAAAATCAGTGTTTTTTAAGTTCAATTCACTTAGTTTATTTTTGATTTCTGCTTCAAGCATTTCAGTCATGTGATTTTTTGGAGTTGGAAGCGTCCACTCAGATATGATTTCATCAGATTTAAAAACTGAAAAATTTGTTGACGTTCCTCCCAAATCAATGGAAAAGGCATAATTATTCATGATTAATGGTTTATTAAAATATCTATAAAACACTATGTAAAAAATTAAAAAATCATCTCTAAATAATAGGAAAAATTATTTAGAATTTAACTGATTTTTTAACATATTAATTTCATCTTTAAGCCTGTTTATTTCAGCTTCAGCATTATCTGCTCTTAAAGCCTCATTATTAGCTCTTAAAGCCTCACTATCAGCCCTACTATTTGCACTATCCAATTCTTTTTCAAGCTCAATAATCTTATTCTGTGAAATAATTTCAGTCTCAAATTTACCAACAATCTCATCAGCAGCTCCATCATTAATCATGTTTATCAACTCCTCATATTCATTTTCATCTTCAAAATATGCATCCACCATTGCATACAACACAGAATATAATGCATATTCCAATTTTTTTGGCATTACCTTTATTTTCAAGTATAATTCAATAACCTGCCTTGTTACTTCACGTGCAATTTCCCTTTGAGCAAATAATGCCACAATTCCCAAATTCAAAGCATCTTTTATGGTTAATTTGTCTTCGTTATAATTGATTATATTTTTTAGTTTATTTAATCTTTTTTCATTGTCCTCAGCTCCCAAATCCAAGAACATCAATTTAGTTGTTGAAGTTGGTGTTCTTTCAAATTCATGAACCGATTTTTCAGGACTTAAATGTGATGCAATAACATTTAATGGAGGCAGTCTTTCATCAGCTATTTGTTGAATATTATAATTGCCAATTATACGAATTTTATGACTGCCCACAGCTTTAGACATATGTTCCAGATTAACAACGGCAGGTTCAAATAATCTCTCAAAATCAGGATCTGCAACATATGAAGCATCCATCTCCAATACAGACCCATCTTTAAGACGTACTTTTACATTGGATTTTCTTCTGAATATACCTGGAATATTCAAATTCTCATGTAATTCCTTTGGAAATTCATTATACATCACCCCAAAAGCAAAATCAAATGGATGATGAATTTTCTTTCTTGCCATAACTATTTCTCCATTAAATTAATTTAATAGATTTTTAAAACAATGATGACAGTCGACTTATGGTGTTTTAAAATCTATGTTAACCTGTTGTATTTTTTAAGAATAATAAGTTTTCAAACTGCGAAAAAACACAAAATCACACTTTGAAAAAATATATAAACTGTAACTTGAACCACCCCACCCTAAGAGGGTGGCGATTCCTGAATTTTTTTTTCACTTAATAGGTTAATTAAGTATTTTTCAGGCTATCCCCGTTGAACCAGCGGTTTAATATATTAATTGCAGCATTTACGTCTCTATCGAGTATTTTTCCGCATTTTTGACATTTCCAGTTGCGTGTTTTGACT
>NZ_JAZQIJ010000236.1:0-16255 GCF_045541095.1 Methanobrevibacter sp. | reverse complement strand
TTCGTGGAATGATAAAACAAAGAGGCATAAGTCGCAGCATTCATGAAAATCGGTTGGGGAAAACTCATTGAAATGATAAAATACAAAGCAAAATGGTATGGTCGTGAATTTGTACAAATTGACAGATGGTTTCCTTCAAGTAAAAAAATGCTGTATATGTGGTGAAATAAACCATGGTTTAGGTCGTGAAGAACGAGAATGGGAATGTCCACATTGCCATAGCCTCCTTTCTAGGGATTTGAATGCTGCAATTAATATTTTGGTAGAGGGTTTGCGCGCCGTAGGTTCGCCGGTGCTTAGCTTAGTAGATTTCATGCATATATTCCCTACAGAGTTCCTAAATAAACTACTGAACTCTTGTGACATAAATAAAAATATTATATGCATGGCCTAAGAATCTCAGGCTTCTACAAGCCGGTGAGGTTCAAAAAAGGCACATATGCAGTAAAAATCACTTACTTAAAGGACGCTCTCACTACAAAATTAAAAGTTAAATGATTTTGGTGGATTTAACAGTTGATTGGTGATGTTGAGTCTTAATTTATCCAATACGTGGTTAGTATGATGAATTTATGGTTAAGGGTATTGCCCTTAATATTTAAATTCATATGATTCTTCAATTTCCATCATATTTCTTATTTCCGCAGTTGCATTGTCGAGGTAAAATACTCCCATTTCCAAACCGTTTGCTTCGTAAACTTCTTTAATTTGAGGCATTTGTTCGAAAGCTATTTCGACAACAGCATCATTTTTTTCCAAAACAGCTTCTCCGTAATATCTGAGGAAGTGTTCACCGTCCCATGCAGCCACTTCTGTGTTTGGATTTACTTCTAACTGTTTGTAGACATCTTTATAGGTTCCCACTGTGAAATAAAGTTTGTCTTCATAAAATACAAGACCTCCTAAGGGTCTTACTTTTGGTTTGTCTCCGTTTACGGTTGCAAGGTAGAATGTACCTGCTTTTTCCAGAATTTCTTTTACTTTTTCAATATTTGACATTTTTACACCTTAATGTTGTGTTTGTTTATAAATTTTTAATTTTAGATATATGGATGATTAATATTTAAAACATTCCTTTTGGTGATTGTCGATGATTCCAATGGCTTCGAGATATGAGTATATTATGGTCGGGCCGACAAATTTCATTCCTCTTTTTTTCAAATCCTTTGAAATGTTGGAGGACAATTCAGATTCTGTTAAATATTCGGCTTTTATAACTTCACCATCGGTAAATCCCCATATATATTTATCAAAACTTCCGAATTCCTTTTGAATCTCAATGAAAATCTGAGCATTGTTTATTGCTGAAGTGATCTTGCCTTTGTGGCGGATAATGCCTTCATTTTCCAAAAGCTCATTTATTTTATCCTCGCCGTAATCGGCTACTTTGGCTACATCAAAATCATCAAATGCTTTTTTGAAGTTTTCCCTTTTTTTGAGTATGGTTATCCAGGAAAGACCTGCCTGAAAGGATTCCAGAACTAAAAACTCAAACAGCTCCCTGTCGTCATGGGTTGCAACTCCCCATTCCTCATCATGATATTTCACATATATGTCTTCAACATCTTCTGCCCAGTTGCATCGTCTTTTTGTCATAGAAATAATTATTACTTATTTAATTTAAATATATTATTAAGAATTGTTTATCTGTTATGGTTAATTTTTACTTTTTTTTGAATTAATATAACATTTAATGAATTATTTTCTGGAGAGATTATATGTCAGATTTAGGTTTTGGAATGATGAGGCTCCCTCTTTTGGATGAGAATGACGTCACAAATATCGATGTGGAACAGGTTAAGAAAATGGTTGATGTTTTTATGGAAAATGGGTTCAATCATTTCGATACTGCTTTTGTTTACCATGAAGGGGTCGGTGAAAAGACTTTTAGGGAATGTGTAGTTGACAGATATCCTCGTGATTCATTTAAAATTTCAACAAAACTTCCTTTATTCGTAATCACTGAAGAATCACAGTTGGAACCAATATTTGCTCAACAACTTGAAAATTGCGGTGTTGACTATTTTGATTACTACATGCTTCACAATGTCAGCGGGTTTACCGAAAACGCCTGGAAAAATGTGGATTTATATTCATTTATTGAAAAGAAAAAGCAAGAAGGATTCATTAAGCATATCGGTATTTCCACTCATGGAAATGCGGAATTTTTGGAGGAAATACTCTTTGAACATCCTGAACTTGAGTTCGTTCTCCTTCAGATCAACTATCTTGACTGGGAAGATGAAGGAATTGAATCCAAGAAATGCTGGGAAGTAGCAAGAAAATACGGCAAAAAGGTAAAAGTTATGGAACCTTTTAAAGGAGGATTTTTGGCGGATGTTCCTGAAGAAGCAGAAAAACTGATGAAGGATTACAATCCTGATGCGCCAGTCACATCCTGGGCAATGAGATTTGTTGCAGGTCTGGATGATGTGTGCATTACTTATTCCGGTGCAAGTAATCTTGACCAGCTGAAGGAAAATATGGAATCATTCAAGAATTACACTCCTTTAAATGATGAGGAACTTGAGATAATTAAGGAGGTTTCAGAAATTATCAACAGCAACATCACTGTTGACTGTACAAAATGCAGATACTGTGTTGATTCATGTCCTGAGGAAATCAATATCGCCAAAATATTCGATTTGTACAATAAGGAAAAGATAGTCAATAAAAAAGATGAGCCATGGACTCAGTTTGGAAATGCTTATCTCAATTATTCAAAGCTTCCTGATGTTGGAATTGCTTCAGACTGCTCAGAATGTGAAAGCTGCATAGAGGAATGTCCTCAGCAGATCAACATTCCTGAAGTGCTGAAGGATGTTGCCAAAACATTTGAAACTGAAGGTTATGGGTTTACCCAATAATCCTTTCTATTTTTTTTAAAATATTTAACAAATTTTAATAACAATTAAAAATATATTTATAAATAGTTAGTTTATGAGGATTTATTATGATACCTGGTATGAATAAAAAACAAATGAAACAGATGGAAAGGCAAATGAAGAAAATGGGTATGAAAATGGAGGAACTCGAAGGGGTTCGCCAAGTAATAATCCGTTTCGATGAAAAAGAATTAATCATAGATAATCCTGGCGTAAGCCTTATGAATGTTATGGGTCAGGAAACCTATCAAGTAGAAGGTAAAGCTCGTGAAGTTGCTCTTGAGTATGAAATTGAAATCCCTGATGAAGATGTTGAAATGGTAGCAAACACTGCTGGAGTATCACAGGATGAAGCAAGAGCCGCCCTTGAAGAATGCAAAGGGGATTTGGCAGAAGCTATAATGAAACTTAATCAGTAGATAAAATGACAGTTATTGCACATATTTCCGATTTGCATGTCGGAATGACTAGTTTTGATGAAAATGTTTTCCTCAAGGCCGTGGATGAAATTAATAATGCACGACCTGACATGATTATATTGACTGGGGATTTGACCGATAATGGTTATTATAGAGAATTTCAACAGGTTAAAAAATATTTGGAATTGTTTGAATCTCCGCTGTTTGCCATTCCAGGAAATCATGATTCCCGTAATTTAGGATATCAAACTTTCGAAGAGTTAATTGGAGAGAGAAGTTGGAAATTGACTATGGGAGGTAATCTGACTGTTATTGGTTTGGACAGCAGCACTCCTGATGAAAACAGGGGCCATATAGGAAGACCTCAACATCTGTGGTTGGATCATCAACTGGAGGATTGCGTTCGCAATAATCATTTCTCCATCGTTGCACTGCACCATCACACAATACCTGTTCCTAATACAGGCCGTGAGAGAAACATCCTGTCCGATTCTGGAGATATCCTGAATACCTTGACTTCACGGGGTGTTAATCTGGTTTTGTCAGGTCACAAGCATGTTCCGAATATCTGGAAGTTAAATGATTTGATAATAGTTAATGCAGGTTCATTATCATCAAATAAGCTAAGGGGCAAGCATGGAAATTCCTATTTTATGTATTACATGAGTGATGATGAAATTGAGATTTATTTACAGAATGTTGGTGGCGAAAGATTTTTATTGGAAAAAACTTCTATAAATCCTTTGTAAATTAAGTTTAAATATTAAAAAAATATAATATGTATACTGATAAATTTTAGATATGATAAAAATTAGGTGATATTATGAAAGTTGTCGTTGATGCTTCTAATGTGGCTTATTATGTAAAAAATGAAAATGGTCAACCTCAAATGGCTAATATTCTCGCTGCTGTAAAGGCTTTAGAAGAAGGTGAGGATGAATTTGTAATTATTGCTGATGCGTCACTTCGTCATGATATTGATGATAAGGAAAAATTTTTAAAACTGCTGGAAAGTGATAATGTAGAGGAAGTTCCTGCAGGAAATGATGCAGATCATTTTATTTTAGAAATTGCCACTGCTGAAAAAGCTAAAATATTATCTAATGATAAATTCAGAGATTATGCTGCTGAATTCAGAAACATCTCTTCATTTAGAATACCGTTTATTATTGACAATGGAAGGCTCACATTCGGGAAACCTAAAAAACCTAAAAAGGATAAGAACATCCTTCAAAACATTTGTGATGAAATCATAAAGGAATTGAACTTTAAAAAATGGGAAATCTATACCGGTAAGGAAGGTTTGGAAATTTCCCCATTGAACATTGCCAAACAGGCCATTATCCGTATTGACAATGAAAACAATTCAGATTCCAGACTTGAAAATATCTTTTCCAAAATCCCGATGTTCAACAAGATTGTAGAAATGGTTGACGATGTTGAAGTTGCAGCCCCATATGTTATTTTCGTACTGGTCCATCCTAAAGATTATAAATTGGCAGTTAAAAATGCAGGTAATATTTCAGTAACAATTGCTGACAGGTTAGGTCTTGAGAAAAAACCTTTAATTGCTGTTAGAAACGATTTATTCACAAAACCCGGTAACTTTGAATTGAATATTTTACTTGCAGATGAAGTAACTGAAAATGCTCCATATAATATTTTGGTACGTGTAAGTGCCAATGATGAAGTATTCATCAAAAGGAACTCAAGAAATATTGCAAGCACTATCGCCGGCAGACTCGGTTCTTGGAAATTCCCATTTGTATCTGTAAAACCGGATATGCTGCTTGAAAAACCGGGAGATTTCGAAATAGAACTGGAGAAAGGAGGATCTTTCGATGACTAGCTTTTTATCTAAAGCTTACATTAAGCTCACAACAAAGCTTAATCCCATTTCAGTCGGAACAAAATTTTTTCCAACAAATTCCCTGGAAACAGAATATGTGGAGTTATTTAATTATACTCAGACCATTCTATTTGAACTTGAGAAAGCTGAAATCACTTCAGATTCAATTTTAGAAAATCTCATAAGGGATGTTGGCGGGGAAAATATTCCTAAGGATTATAATTTTTATGAAATAAGTCCTGCTGAAAACAGGGTAGAGGAATACGCTTTGGTTAGTAATATTATCATGGGTAGTGACCGGTATTTATATGTTGAATTGCAGAATCCCTCTAATCTGATTAATATTTTTGTTAAGATTATCCAAAATGAAAAAGGAGAAATTGTCGAAAAAACAGCTACTGAACTGGTAGCTAAGATGTTAAGTAAAAATGATGCCATTCGTGTTGCTATTGAACTTATTGGTATAGGATTATCAGAAGGCGCTCAGGTCATATCTGCTGTTGGAATGACAGGAGCCGCTTCAATAGAAAGAGCAATCCATTATACTCAAAGTGTCGGCAGTTTTCCAGGAATTGCATTTACAAAACTCGGAGGGGAATATGCACTTGTATTCGATTCTCCGTTTTTACTTCAGGAATCTCATCCTGTGGATTTGGAAAATTATTTATTCATTGATCTGATTGATTCCACCAAATTCATTGATAAGAATGGTAGGACTCAATTGGTTGACCTTATGACCGGAATTAAGAATTTCATCGAAACTGAATGTGACGGTGAGCTCGAAGGTTATAGGGAAGGTGGAGACGACTTTATTGCAAGATTTCCATCTAAAGATTTAGCTATTCGTGCAGGACTCGATGCCGCATGGTTTGCTCTTGATAATGGTGCTAAAATTAGAGCAGGTGTTGGAAGAAGCAGACGTGAAGCGGGAGAGCGTGCACAGTTGGTTGATGATTTACCATCAACTTCACCATTGTCATTAGTCGTATTTGAATTGGCTAATGGATTATATGCTTACAATATTCCTTCAGAATTTTCAAGAACATTAATTAATTTGGTCGAAAATGAAAAAGCTAAATTAATAGGAGTATTTGCATTTGTATTTATATTTGTATACCTGATGTCCATTCTGGGATTGGGAATGTTCGGTTTTGTTGGAATAATACTGGCTTTAATATATGCATTTTTCGCATAATTGATTAAAAAGAGAATTAATATGGCACGAAGAAGAGACGATAAAAGAGTTTTAAGAGCGGGCAATGGGAGAGATAATTCCCGTAAAAGGAGATTGCCTACTCACTTTAGAAATAATAATCGCAACAATCGTCGACAGAATAATTATTCAAGAAATAACCATAAACAAAAGAAATCTCACAGCGGCAAAACTGTTTTGTTAATGATTCTGATATTGCTGGCTTTTATCATTGGTGCCGGAAGCGGAGTTCTATTGAGTTTTGACGACGGCAACAGTACTGAGCAAAACCAAACATACGTCCAAAACGTTACTGTCGAGATGACTTCCAATTTAAACAATACTACTGAGGTTGTTTTTGAAGAAGCAGACCAGGTTGATTTTAACGAAAATCAAAGTTCTGAAATCTTAGGTGCCGAAGAAAATCCTTATTATGATTATAGTCAGCTTCAACAAGGTTATTAATAGTGATTTTTATGGATTTTATTAGAGAACTTGATGGCGGATTTTCAGTTATTGAAAATCTCAGGGTATCTGGCGCTCGTGAAGGTAAATTTGGAGTAACAATTATTCATTGTCCAAACAGCACAGCATCCGCTGTTTTCACTTCAAATAAAGTTGTAGCAGCACCAGTTAAATATACAAAAAATGTCGTTAAAAACGGAAAGGTTTCAGCCGTATTCGTTAACAGTGGAAATGCCAACTGTTTTACTGGCGAGCAAGGATTTAAAGACTGTGAAACTTTAGTTGATTTGGTTGCCCGTGACTTGAAGGTGCCTTCTGAGGAGATTGCCATTTCTTCAACTGGAGTAATCGGCCGTGAAATGCCTATCGATACTATTTCTAAAGTTGCTTATGAATCCCTTTCCAAGTTGGGAAGCGGTCCTGAAAATTCCCTTGCGGCCGCAAAGGCTATAATGACAACCGACACTTTTCCAAAGGAATGCGCTGTTGAGGTAACATTGACAACAGGTGAAGTCGTTAAAATTGCCGGCATCACAAAAGGAAGCGGAATGATTGCACCGAATATGGGAACAATGCTGTCATTTATCGTAACTGATGCAATAATTCCATCAGATATGATAAAAAAAGCATTAAAGCAAGCTGCTGATATAAGTTTCAACATGATTGTTGTTGACGGTGATGAAAGTACAAACGATACCTGTCTGATGATGGCAAACGGAGCATCAGGTGTTGACGTTGCAAAAGACGGAAAATTGGATTCCAATTTCCAGGAAGCCTTAAACCATCTCTGCATTGATTTGGCTAAAAAGATGGCTCGTGACGGTGAAGGAGCTACAAAATTCATTGAAGCCAATGTCGTCGGTGCAAAAGACGATGAAGATGCAAGGTTGGCGGCAAAATCAATCATCTCTTCAAGTTTATTTAAATCTGCAGTATTCGGCGGAGACCCTAATTGGGGCAGAATTGTATCAGCCATTGGATATTCTGGCTGTGATTTGAATCCTGATATTGTAACCATTGCAATAGCAGACGATGAGGATGATGTTGATCTTGTAAGAAAAGGTGAAATTCTGGCGTTTGAAGACACACCTTACCTTGAGAGAGCCGAAAAGATAATGCAGTCCAAAAATGTCACTGTGAATATTGACATGTTTTTGGGTGATGGTGAGGCTACCGCTTGGGGTTGTGATTTAACTTATGATTATGTTAAAATCAATGCAGAATATACCACTTAAAGAAAACCTTTAAATATCTTGAAAACAAATATTTTTTTGTTATATATATTTCTAATTTTATGATTATCAACTTACAAGGAGGGGAAAATATGGCAAAAGTTAAAGGAACTAACAGAAGAACCAGACAAAAAAGAAGTTATACCAAACCTGGTAGTAAAAGAGGAAGAGGAGTAAAACAAACCTGGAAAAAATAATCCTCTTAAACTTTTTTTTATTAATTAACTATTTTTTTTAAATATCATTCTATTTGTAAAAAATTATAACTATTTTTTAAACATTGAAATTTAGGTGACATTATGATGATGCCGGAAAATGGACACAGGGCTCACGGATTTTCAAGCGCTATGTTTTTGGATTCAGATGAAATCTTAAATGAATTGAACCTTAAAGGCAACGAAGTGTTTATGGATGCAGGTTGCGGTGACGGTCACAATGCAATAAAACTTTTGGAAGACTACAATCATAAGGGAATTGTCTATGCTGTTGATGTCTATGATGCTTCCATTGAGGATATGGAAACCTACAAAAAGGAAAATAATGTGGAAAATCTAATCAACATCGAGGCAGATATTACAGAAGGAATTCCTGGTGTTGAGGATGGGTCTGTTGATGTCGTTTTGCTTGTGAACGTTTTCCACGGTTTTAAGGCTTCACGAAAACTTGATGAGGCTGTTGAAGAGCTGAAAAGAATAATCTCTTCAGAAGGTAAAATAGCCATAATGGATTATAAGGCATGGGATGTTCCGAAAGGGCCTCCTACACCGGTAAGGTCTTCTCCTCAGGAACTACAAGAATTATTTGCAGGTCATGGCCTTGAAAAAATATATCTGAACGAGGAGATTGGTGAGGATATTCCTGAAGGAAAATCTCATTATTTAATTATGTTTAAGAAAAATTAATTTTGTTAAAATTAAATATAACTAATTATGAGTTGCACTAAATGATACAAGTTGACAAATGCGCCAACGATTATACTAAAAAACTTTGGAATCCTCAGATTCTATAAGTGGGGATAGTTCAATGAATAAATTAAGTGATAGCATGACATGGGATTTAACAGATATCGGAATTGAAGAAGGACAGAAATATGAAGGAATTTACACCACCATGAGTAAGGATGGGGTAAAAAATGCAGCGCCAATTGGAATAGTATGCAAAGGAAAGGATAAACTAGGTTGCAGATTATTTGTAGGTACACAAACCTTAAAAAATATTATGGAAACCCGCAGATATGTTGTAAACATTACATTCGATCCCATTAATTTTGTAAATTCAACCATTGGAAATCTGGATATTGAAGAATTTACGGATGATGAGGATATTGCAATACTGAAAAATGCGGAAGCATATATCATATGTGATGTTACAGACATGAGAAAAATGGATCCCATCAAAGACCATGTAACATCCAGTGGCGAAGCATATTTCATAAACAGTGATGTTGTAGAGATTGTCAAAAATCATCCATGTGCAAAAGCTTTAAACAGAGGGTTATTTGCACTTCTTGAATGTCTTACAAACTATACCCGTCTTGATCTTGTAAGTGAAGAACAGCAGGAGTATTTTGTTGGTAGATTCAATGAAAACAATCGTATGATAAAGAGGGTTTCAGGCGAGGATACAAAAAAAGCCATGGAAATTCTTAAAAACAGCATGATTGAAAAAGGTTATGATGTTGAATAGAAATTATTTTTAATATAATTGCGCAAGAAGCCTCAGGCTTCTTTAAGTCGTAATTATTGAAGCTATTATATGTGTATTGATTGTTTTGAGAAAAATCCTTAAAAACCAATCCAATCAATCAAAAAAATGGACAAAAGAAGAAAATCATCATAAAATAAAATTTTGTCAATGCCTTTTAAAAATCATTAAATACTATTTTTTATAGATTTTAATTTAGAAAAATTTTCACGATAAGAAATAAGGCATTATTAATTGATGCATTTTTTAATATTAATAACTTTTAATTGGGTAAAATCATGATTTTTGCAGCTATTTTGGCAGGTGGAATAGGATCAAGGATGGGAGGTACCGATACTCCCAAACAGTTTTTGCCTCTTGGCGACAAGCCTGTCATCATTCACACTATTGAAAAATTTGTAATTAACAGTAAAATTGATAAGATTATTGTACTGACACCTCAAAATTATGTCAATCATACAAACCATCTGATTGAGGAGTTCATTGGTCTAAATGATGATATAATTGTTATTGAAGGTGGCGAAACCAGAAACGATACTCTATTGAACAGCATTAATTTCATCGATGAGAATTTCGGAATTGATGATGAGTCCATAATTCTTACACATGATTCTGTAAGGCCGTTTGTAACTCACAGAATCATTGAAGACAATATTGATGCTGCTATAAAATACGGTGCCTGTGACACTGTTATTCCGGCTACCGATACCATTGTTGAAAGCATCAATGGGAAAACTATTGAAAGCATCCCTGTGAGGGATTATTATTACCAGGGCCAAACCCCTCAGACATTCAATATAATGAAACTTTTCAATTTAATCAATAGTTTGACTGAAGAGGAAAGCAATATCCTAACCGATGCATGCAAAATCTTCACACTTAAAGACGAGGATGTGTATCTTGTCGATGGTGAAGTGACAAATATCAAGATTACATACCCTTATGACTTGAAACTGGCAAACACTATACTTGAGGATGGAAATGATTAATATTGTATATAGACTAAAATCTCCAAAGTTCTTTGAAGAATCGATTGATGAAATAGAACTGGACGGCGTTGTTGTACGACCGACCCATTTGTCAATCTGTCAGGCAGACCAAAGGTACTATCAGGGCTCAAGGCCTGTCGAGATTCTCGAAAAGAAGCTTCCGATGGCACTGATTCATGAAGGAATCGGAGAAGTGGTATATGATAGTGAAAATAATTTCCAATCAGGAGATAAAGTCGTGATGATTCCAAACACTCCTGCCGGCGATGATGTTTGCAAGGCTAATTATTCGTATTCATCCAAATTCCGGGGAAGCGGATTTGACGGTTTCACTTCAGATTTGATAAAACTTGAATCAGACAGGGTTGTAAAGATTCCTCAAAATTTCAATCCTTATGTTTCATCATTCATTGAACTTCTGAGTGTAGCTTATCAGGGAATAGTCAGATTTGAGGAGCTGGCAATCACTCCAAAGTGTGTTTTGGGTGTTTGGGGAGATGGCAATCTCGGTTTTATCACAACTTTGCTTTTAAAGGTGATGTTTCCGGATTTCAAAGTTATCATTTTCGGAAAACATCTGGAAAACCTGAATCTGTTCTCATTTGCGGATGAAATCTATAGGATTAATGATGTTCCAAAGGATTTGACTGTTGACCATGCATTTGAATGTGTAGGATCAAGCGCATCGCAAACTGCAATTGACCAGATAATCGATTTGATCAATCCTCAGGGTACAGTAAACCTTTTCGGTGTCAGTGAATATCCTGTTCCAATAAATACCAGAATGCTTTTGGAGAAAGGTTTGACCATTCAGGGCAACAGTAGGTCTGAAAGGGAAGACTTCATAGGTGTCGTCAGCCTTCTGGAGAAAAATCCTCATATGTTTGACTATCTGGAAAAACTGGTTACCAATGTCTGTGAAATAAATTCCTTGAATGATTTGAAGGAAGCGTTTGACACAGACCACATGTCCAAATTCGGAAAAACAATTTTAAAATGGAATAAATAATTAATAGTGCAGTCTATTAATTATTTTAAATGTTTCAATTCTGTAGTAATGTCTCTCTTCTTTTCTGCATATTAACGGAAGTTTTTTAAGATGCATTATGTCCTCGTTTGTAAGTTTTTCGTTGTTTCTAATTTTTGCCTTGATAAAATCAAGAATGAGTTTGCAGATTGAGATTTCGCCGACTGCCAATTTAATTTTAAATGTTGCATCGGACATTATCTCGGATTCATTTACATACACAGGCACGTCTTTCGGGCAGATTATGTAAATGGACACTTCCTTTTTGCTTTTTTCATATAATTCTTCTGCAAGTTCAACGTATTTTACAAGCTCATGTTCTGAAAATGGGTTGAACTGAAATTCCAAATCGATGAATTCGCAGTCATGTGTCAAAAAGAAATTTCCTTCACTATGGATGTGCTCTGGGAGGTTCAGTTCGTTTATATCCACGCTGCATTTTATCGGCCGTGTGTCATCAAATACTTCGCCTATAATTTTTGTTCTAATTTCAAAATCTTGTTTTCTCATGATATGACCTTTAATTTTTTATTTGTATGGGTTATATCTGTTTTAATAGTTTATAAATTCGTTAGTTTTAAATTAGAACATTTTTATCTAGTTAAATCAATTTTTTAAAGTGTTTTAGATATTATTGATTTTTAGAAATTTTTATAATTGATTTTGAATATAACTATTTGTGGTGATGATGTGGATTATGAAGCCGTAATTTCTGAAAAGTTCCCCAACTGCAATGTTGAAGTCATAACTCCTGATATTTTTGAACTGGAAATGCTGTCTGAATATATTGCAGATGATATTGTCGTTTATAAGCCTCATTCCGTAATGGTTTACAGGCATTTAATCAGATTTTTAATGAATGTGGGCGAAACAGGTAAAATCTATTATTTGGATGGTTTTTCGGATGATGATTTGAAGGTTATTCATGCAGGGCTTTTAAAATTCACCTGGAGAATCGATACCAAGATAAATCTGTTTAAAAATGCAGACCCTGACAGGGAGATTTTAGGTATTGAATAGCTTATTATATGAAAAATTCATCGCAATACTCACAGTAATAGTTGCATTCGATATCACAGCAGTTTCCAATGATTATTTCGCCGCTTAATGAATCAACGGCAAGTTCATCACTGGGCTCTCCGTGATACACTTTTTTCAATTCCCTTTCACATTTTGGACATTTCATCATATAGTTACTTTTTATAGGATTTTGGACATAAATTTAACTGATGTGGTTATTATGATGATTAATATAGCACGTGAATTTAGTACACATTTGGAATCTAGTGATGATGCAACCGAACTGATTGATATTTTAAATAAAATTGATGGTGATGATTTTATAATAGATTTTAAGGAAGTAATGTTTGTTACAATGAATTTTGCTCAGGCTTATTACTCAGCAAAATATGATTCACCTAAAAAGATATCCGAAATCAATCTCTCAGACGAGGTAAGTGTTACCATGGGCGCCGCCGATGAGGCATGCAATCCATAATTTTTTTCATTTTAACTTTTGATTTTTCGATTAAATAAGCAAAGTATTAAATTAACTAAATGATAAAATATAACTATTAAAATAAAATTAGCTATTATTTTTAAAGGCTTTTAAAGTGATTATATTTATAAATATGAAAGGTGTTTAAGTGAGCGAACAAATATTAGAAGTGTTTAACGTTTTAAATTTTTTAAATCATGGGTATGACCTTGATGATATATTGGCTCAAGGTAACTTTGGAACTTTTTCTTCAGCACAGGAATGCATAAGCTATTTGGTTGAAGAAGGATATCTGGAAGGTGAGGTTCCTGTTTCCAAAGACAGTGAAGAGATTACAGCAGAAGAGATATCAAAAAAATACACTGTTGCACAATTAAAAGAAATACTAAAAGAAAATGGCCTTAAAGTTTCAGGTAAAAAAGCGGAATTGGTTGAAAGGGTTTTACCTGTATTGAACAATGATGCGGAACCTTCAGGTTTGGATGTATTTGTTGAAAAAGAAGAATCATATGATTTGGAATTGACCGACAAGGCTCAGGAATTTCTCAAAGAAAATGAATGGATAGACTTATACATGTTTGCCCTTGTGGCATTCAGATTTGAAGATTATCGGACATACTATGAAGGATCCTCTGAAGACAGCGTTACCACTGCACTTAACTTCTGTGATGAGGTTATCTCAAGAGCACTTGTTGCAAATCAGTTCATTGTATTCATTGATGCATTGTCTGCTAAGGCTCATGTTTATGCTTATGATGGTGATTATGATTCATTCATGGATTATGACTTGCAACGATTCATTTTAGGATTAAATCCTATTGTATTGGACCCTCAAACCTATGCCAGTTATGAAATAATCAACAGGGCCAATGTCGAAAACTTGAAAAATGTCCTGGAGAAGCTTGAAATGGGCAGCTTGAAGAAAAGGTTTGATAAGATCTGGGTCAAGTCACATATCAAGAATACAACAGTTCCTAAAAAGACATCCTATAAAACATTGCTGAAAGCTATCGAGGGTGCAGACTTAGAAGAACTTAATTTCGATTTAAGAGTAAAATATTTCGATAAAAAATTCGGTGTTTAAATAAATGAAGTCTAAAATTGCAGGAATAGTTTTAATTATCGGTAGTTTGTACTATTTGTTAGCTGAAGCAATATCTGCAATTTTTTTCAATGACACTCTTTTAAACACTTATCTTTTTCATACAATCAGTGAACTGGGAATACCTAATGCCAATTCCCCATTGTCAATAGTGATGAATTCCGCATTCATTCTGGTTGGTTTAACGCTGATATTTGCCAATCTCTATAAATTCAGGGATTTCATCATTAAAAACAGGACTATTTTTTCAATTTTGACTTTGATTTCCGGAATTGGAGTTATCATCGTAGGTTTAATTCATGGAGGTAATCCTTTAACTTCCGGCTATCATACGCTGGGTGCGGTAATGGTCATTCTCGGTGGAAACATTTTGCTTGTTTTGATTTCAAGGTCAATGGATGATTTTGGTACTTATCAAAAGGCAACCCTGATTTTGGGAGCTTTTGGAATAATCGTGTTTTGGGTCATGTTTTTCAGTATGGGAAGTGTTATCATGCCAGTCTACGAAAGGCTTTCCGTTTACACATTAATTGTCTGGAGTATTATGACTGGAGTCCTCATGCTCAAGGTCTAGAATTTCAAGATACATTTTCCTTAATTCTTCCTTCTCGTATTCGTTATAGTGTTCGTTTTCCTTATCGTTTTCCAGTGCGAAAATCAATAATTCATAAAAGACCTTGTTTAATGAATGACCTTTTTCTGTTAGATGGTACTCAACCTCATCATTTTCAACAATCTTTTCAATAAGTTCATTTTTTTCCATGGTTTTAAGGCATCGTGTCAAAGCCTTGTTGTCCAATGTTTTTCTGTTTGTTTGAAATTCGCTGAAACGTGTTTTTCCTAAAAACAGGTCTCTTAGGATATGCAATGTCCATTTGTTTGAAATGCATTTGATTGCATCCTCAACAGGATTCCTTTCATATTTTTTCTCATAATACTCAAGCTTTCTTTTTTCCATGATTATATTATGAGTTTAGATAATTTTAATTTTTTTCATTTAGGGAATTAAATTTGTTCAAATAGGTTTTAACTAGTTTTAAATGAAAACATTTATATATTTCAGTATGTAATTAAATTTTAAGGTGATAAAATGGCTAATTTAGATGAAAAAATAGAAAAACAAATTTTGTCCATTGTTGAAAAATACCAAAAAGAAGAAAACAGAAATTTGAATTACGTCATTACAGATGATGAAATCACTTTTTTCTCACCAATCAACAACGGTAAGGAAATAACTGTAGAGGATTTACAAATAATCGCTCATATCCTTGAAGGTTCATTTGAAGGAATTGAACTTGTAAATCAGGAATACAGATTCAAATTTAAATGCGGATTATAGGAGTTGCACGGCTCCTAAATATCTTTTTTTTATTATTTCAATATTTTTTCATAGAGATGGAACGTTTGCAAGCCTACGGCATCATGAAAGGCCTCTATTGAATCGACATATTCAAAGCCCAGGCTTTTAAAAACTTTCTTGGTGCCCTTATTCCCATCAATGACATCGATTCTAATTGTTTTTTTATTATTTTTGATTGCACTGCATTCAATCTGGTTAAAAATTTCTTTTCCAATGCCTTGCCCATGGAATTAACGGCAAATGTATGAATCACAACTGTCTCTGATTTTTTTGGCTTTCACAAGCCATTTGATATTGTCATAGGCTTCGCTAATTTCACTGTTAATGGCCACACATGCAATTATTTCATTTTCACGATAAACATACAGTTCTCCTTTTGAAATAGAATTTTCATTGAACTACCTCAACTTATTGAAGTTGAGGATTCCTAGGTTTTTTATTATATATCGTTGGTTATTTGATATTATCCTAGGCTATCTCCCTCGTCCCATGGGTTCAGACAAAAATGTTAATGTTTTGCTTTTTTAAACTTG
>NZ_JAZQIJ010000235.1:0-8935 GCF_045541095.1 Methanobrevibacter sp. | reverse complement strand
AGTTAGTTTATATTTATAATAATGTTTTTATTTTATAAAAATATATTCTATATTTGAGTGATAAAAATGGATGAACAAATTGGTAGATTTGATGATATTATTAAAATTGATGATATAAATTATGCTATCTATAAAATTGGGGAATGGAAAAAAGATTATGAAATTAATCAGATTGGATTGTCCAATGAAATTCCTGTCTCAAAAAATACTGTAAATCATGTCAAATGGTCTATGGATGAAATCAGAAATTCTAAATTTTCAATCTCTGATAAAACTGTTAATGGGTTTGTGGCTATTGCATTGCAGTTAAATCCTAAAGTTCAGGAAATGGAACTGGATGATGTAATTTCACTTGAACAAAAGGAGTATGATGACATTATTGGTGAGTTGGGGGATTTGGAGCTATTGGATGAAGATGAATCAATTGAACTAGTAACTCCTGATTATCTCATTTACAAATTGGAAAAGGATTGTCATGTAACAACTTCAATTCCTGCAAATGATGCAGCTAAAAAACAGTTCAATGATGAACTTAAAAAAATTGAGGATGCCCTGGATTAGAAGGCATCTAATGTAACTTTTTTATCTCTTTTTAACTCGCGGGGAGGTTCAATTGCAACAAATTCAATACCTTCCTCTTCAATCATTTCCTGTGCATCTTCCATAAGTGAAGGTGCAACAAGCAGACCTCTTATATTTTTCTTTTGTGCCTGGCATTCCTTTAGGTAGTCATTATCGGTATTTTCAAAATCAAGAAGGTATCTTTTAAGCTGTTTTACTGCATTAACCCCGGCTTTACGCGCTTTAAGTTCAAGAATCATCAGGTTATTGTCACTGTCTTTACCTAAAATGTCAATAAATCCATGTTCGACACTGTATTCCCTTGCGGTTGGTGTGAAACCCTCTTCAATCATATGGGGTTTATCCATAATCATGTCGCCCATGTCCTTTTCATAACCTGCCTGTTCAAGCTCTTCAAAGTCTTCGATATTGGCATAGTTTATGAATTGAATCTGTCTTATTTCAACTGTCAGCAGTTCCTTCGGAGTTCTTCTTCTGCTTTCCAAAAATAGATTTTCGTTTTTAATGTATGCTCTTGTTTTTGATTTTGGCGGCTGCCAATTGACAGGTTCAACTTTTCTCTCCTGATGGATTAAAAATGCACCATCCGGTTTAATCATTATTATTCTTTCTCCCCAGTTGAGTTCACTTAATGCACGGCCTTCATAGTTGACTTTACAGCAGGCAAAAATCAGTATTGTTGCCCTTTTTCTTAAAGCTTCATAAACCAAATCGTATGCATCTTCGCAACTAGGTTTTTCCAAAATTTTATATTTCATCACAATAACATTGTTTAGATTAATTTAAATATTTTGTTTTCAATAGGAAATATTAGTCGATAAAATTCAGAGGAATAAAATGTTTGACGAGGAATTTTTTGAAAATGAAAAAAGGGATTTTACAATGGAGTCCTTTGAATTTCAAAATGGTGAAGTGTTGGAAAACGTAAAAGTAGAATACATGACTTATGGAACTCCGAAATATGATGAAAACGGCCTTATATGTAATGCGATATTGTATTGTTCAGGATCTCTGGGAAGCTTTGCGGGAATAAATAAAATTCTGCCTCTGTCTTTCGAAGGTTGTCCTTTTGATGCAAACAAATACTTTTTTATTAGTTTGACCGCATTGGGGTCTGCAGGGTCATGCTCTCCCTCTCAAACAGATTTGAAAAACAAATTTCCCAAATATTCCATTCTCGATGTTGTCAACTTTCAAAAACAGTTCCTCGCCGAAAAATTTAATATAAAACATGTTCTGGGATTGATTGGAAACTCAATGGGTGGTTTTGTAGGTTTAACACAGGCCATTGAATATCCAGATTTTCAGGACTTCATTATATGTGGAGTGAGCAGTTACAAGGTTGCAGGTCATGATTTTATATTATCAAGATTTGTTGATGAAATAATTCAATCCGACCCGGATTATGCTAAAGGTGAGCTTACATATTCATTAATCAGGACATTAAGAATTGCCTGTCTTGCGGAATTTAACTTCGGACTTTCCAAAGAGGCATTAAGAGCCAAAACAAATGATGAGCTGAGCATTGAATTTGAAGACTTTGGAAATGAAATGATTGAAACGGACATCTATGACTTGAAATACTGCAACAGGGCAAGCATGGAATTTGATGTCGAAAAGGACCTGGATAAAATTAAGGCTAACGTTTTAATTGTTTCCTGCAAGCAGGATCCTCATTTTCCGCCGGAACTTGACGGTATTCCAATGTCAAAAATGATAAAAAATTCCCAACTTATAGTGATGGATTCCGAACTGGGTCATTTGTGCTTCAACGAACTTGAAAACATTTCCTATGAATTAAAAGAGTTTATGGATGGTTTTGATGATTGTTGAAATTTCTGACTATGGTCAAATTGACGGTAAAAATTTCATAGATTACAAGGTTCTCGGATTATCTGATGATCAATTAAGATACCTGGAGCTGAATCTTGATGAAAAAATGCTGATTGATGGAAATACTTTAAAAATAACTATGTATTTTGATGATAATCTCTATCCTTTCCAAAGTGATGTTGCCAAAATTCGTATGGAGGATTTCATAGCCCGTGAGGAAATAGAGATGAATGTCTTTTTGTCAAGCTTTTTAGAAGACATGTAATTTATTTTTGTCTTGAAATTTGTTTTGATAACTTTTAAATATTTATTATAATATAAACTTTATTATACATTTTATTTAATTTTAGGGGAAAAGAAATGGTTATTCATGAGTCCATTCCAAGTTATGGTAAATATGTTCTGGATGAATTTGAATTTGAAAACGGTGAAGTACTTAAGGATGTTGAAGTAGAGTACATTGCAAGAGGAACTCCTGAATATGATGAAAACGGCAATATCATTAATGCTGTAGTATTCTGCCACAGATTCAATGGGAGTTGCCATTCCATAGATGACTTTTCCATGTTCTTCGCAGAAAATGGTTATTTCAATGAGTTTAATTATTTTTATATTTGTATCTCTTCACTGGGATTTCCAAATTCCTGTTCTCCTTCCACAACAAATTTGAAATATAATTTTCCAAGTTACACTATCTTTGACCGTGTCAATTTCAGAAGGCAATTTTTAAGGGAATATTTCAATATTGACCATGTTCTTGGAGTATTCGCCATTGGCCTTGGGGGCTTTGAAGCATATACCTGGGCGGTTGAATATCCTGATGAAATGGATTTCATTGTCGTCATGTACAGTTCATTTAAAACTTATGGATATCGATATGTGGCTTCAAAGGTCATTGATGGAATTATTGAATCATCAGATGAATATTATAATGAAATTTATAGTGAATCCCTATCAAGAATCACGGTTTCAATTTTTAAGTTAATATATTCAAATTATTTTTCCAAAAAGATATTCAGTACAATGAGCAATGACCAAATTGATGCGTTGATGGATGATTTTGTAGATGAGGGTTTATTTGCAGATATTTATGATATAAAATATCGAAACGACACAGTTTTGAATTATGATGTTGAAGACAAATTAGGTAACATTAAGGCAAAAACCTTGCTTTTAAGCCCAAGGGATGACATTTATTATACTCCTGAACTTGATACAATTCCTGCTCAAAAATTAATCAATGGTGCTCAGGTATTTATCTATGACTCAAAAAGAGATTATACTGATGAAGAAGATTTTTCACTGTTTACGGATGTTTTGATTGATTTTCTAAAAGATTTTGAAAAAAATAGAAAATAGTTAAAATTAACTATTTTGATGCATTGAGCATATGCTCAACCGCTTTTCTTGATTTGTCTGCCACGTCTTTTGGAAGTGTGACCTGAGGTTCTTCGTTAATCAAGGAGGCTTTGACTTTTTCCAATGTGTGCAGTTTCATTGTTTTACAGATTGCTCCTTCAAGTAATGGATACAGTTTTTTGCCCGGAACCTCTGAATTGATCCTTGTAATCATATCGACTTCAGTTCCGATTACGAATTCCTCTTTATCGCTTTCAGCAATGTATCTTAACATTCCTCCGGTAGACATTACCTTATCACAGGCGTTTTGAACTTCTATGTTGCATTCTGGGTGACAAATGATTTCTGCATTAGGGTATTCTTTTCTTTTGAGTTCAACGTCTTCAATATGGAATAATCTGTGGACGTAACAGTGTCCGTCTGAAGGTACGGGAATGATTTGTTTGTCTATTTTTTCAGCAACATGTGTTCCTAGGTTTTTGTCTGGTCCAAATAGAATTTTGTCATGAGGCAGGCTTTCTGTAACTTTTACAGCATTTGCGGAGGTACATAATGTGTCTGCATGCTGTTTTGCTTCGGCAATACTGTTTACATAGAGGATTATGCCTGCATCCAGATGTTCCTCTTTAGCTTTAAGTAGTTCATCTTCAGGCAGCATGTGTGCCATAGGGCATTCAGCTTCCATGGTAGGTATGACAATTTTTTTATCGGGATTTAAGATAAAAGCTGTTTCAGCCATAAAGTCAACTCCGCAGAATATGACCAGATCCTTGTCATCAATTTCAGATGCCTTGATGCATAATTCCAATGAGTCACCTAGGAAATCTGCAATTTCCTGGATTTCTTTTGGCTGGTAATTGTGTGCAAGTATTATTGCGTTTTTTTCTTCCTTAAGCTTTAAAATTTCTTCTTGAATTGAACTACTCATTCTTTTCACCCATTTTATTTATACATTTTCTAATGTCATTTGTAACTTTTAATTTATATTGGTCTTTATCATTTAAATCTATTACCCAAAATGACACTTTAACCCTTGCTTCCTCGAATTTGATTTCCTGTGAGAATACTATAGGTTTTGGTGTTTCGCTCACCGCTTCGTATCCGTTTATTATGTCAATAATTTTTTCGCTGAACTCTTCAACATCTATGTGGAGAGGCAATCCCACAATAATGTCTATTCTATACTTTTCAGGTCTTTTAAATAGCAGATAATAGTCATCTGTCAATGTGGAGTTTGGAACATGATTTTTGACTCCCATATCATCGACCACAACTGTT
Organism: Methanobrevibacter sp.; assembly: GCF_045541095.1. Classification (GTDB taxonomy): domain Archaea; phylum Methanobacteriota; class Methanobacteria; order Methanobacteriales; family Methanobacteriaceae; genus Methanocatella. The sequence continues at coordinate 3,883 of NZ_JAZQIJ010000235.1, read as the reverse complement.
GATCTAAGGGAAATCTTTTCAACAAATCCTTTTTTGCCGTTCACTTCAATTGTGTCTCCAACTTTGACACTTCTTCCAAGAATAAGTATGATTCCTGAAAATAGGTTGGAAATGATGTCTTTTGCTGCAAAACTCACGGCTATACCGACAATTCCTAAACTTAAAAGTGTTCCTGTAAGGTCAATTCCAAATAACTGTAAAATAAGCATCAATGCAATGAAATAAATTGTATAGTTGATGATGTCTCGAATAAGATAGATTACAGTCATGTCATTCTTAAATCTTTTCATCTTTTGCATCAGAAATGCAATAAGTCTGGTTAAAATTGTTGCAGCTAAAATAACAATCAATATATAAATCATTGCTATTGCATCATCAATTAGTATAGTGTCCATAGTATCATCAAAGTTCTATATTCATAAAGTCATAAGCTATTTTTGTATTTTCAAAGATTTCACGGGCTTCATTCAGCAGAATCTTATAGAAGTCTCCGTTATATCTGGTGCTTATATGAGTTAATATAAGCTCGTTAGTGTTCGATTGTTTTGCAACGTATGCTGCATCAGCCGCAGTTGAATGGCCATGCTCTTCTGCATTTTCCTCATCCTGGGTTGAAAATGTTGATTCGTGTATCAGTATTGTGCTGTCTTTTGCAAATTCAATCAACTCTTCACAGGGCCGTGTATCTCCGGAATATGTAATTTTAATCCCCTTTCTTGGTTCGCCTAAAACCTGTTCCGGTTTTATGATTTTTCCGTCAACTTCAACCTCTTCGCCATTGTGCAATCGTCCGAAGGCAGGTCCGACAGGAACTCCGAGTTCTATTGCCTTTTCTCTTAAAAATCTAGGTTTTTTCTTCTCCTCAATTGAGTATGCCAGACAAGGGACATTGTGGCGTACCATCTGTGAGCGGATAATGTATTCGTCGGTTTCTTCTATGATTTCTGAACCGATTTCAATGAATTCGATTGGGTAGTCAAATTTACAGTATCCAAAGTTGAATATAGCATCCATGACCTTGCCCAATCCTTTAGGGCCGTAGATTGTCATTTTTTCTTCCCTGCCCTGCAGTCCCAATGACTGCAGCAATCCAGGCAAGCCTAAAATATGGTCGCCGTGAAAATGGCTGATGAATATTTTAGATATCTTCATTGGACTTACTTTAGTGTGAAGCATTTGTCTTTGAGCCCCTTCACCGCAGTCAAACAGCATCACGTCACCGAATGCCTTAAGGGCGATTGACGGATGATTTCTTTCTTTGGAATGAACTGCTGATGAAGTTCCTAAAAATATAATTTCCATAATTTAATCACTTTTATATTTATAGAAATACTATATAGTCATAAATATATTAAATTTTAGGTGATTTTTTGGATAAGATTATTCAATACATGCTTGATGAGGATAAAGGATTTGGGGATGTTACTTCTGAAGCGGTAGTTGATGAGGCAAAGGAAGTCGGCGCCCAAATAGTATCAAAAGATGATGGGATTCTGGCAGGAATTGATATTATACGGGACATTCTTGAGGAATATGGCGTAAATGTCAAGTTCTGGTTAAAGGAAGGAAGTAAAATCTCAAAAGGTGATTTGCTGCTTTCCTGCCAGGGTAATGCCCGGACAATTCTGCTTCTTGAAAGGACTGTCTTGAACCTGTCAATGAGGATGAGCGGTGTTGCCAGTGCAGCCAATCATTATGCAAATCTGGTTAAGGATTATGATGTCAGGGTTGCCGGAACACGTAAGACATCTCCTGCAATTGCGAAATTCGACAAGCATGCTTTAAGAGTTGGTGGGGCGGATACTCATCGCTTCGGCCTTGATGATATGGTCCTCATTAAGGACAACCATATCGCTGCCTGCGGCACTCCTTTGGAAGCCTTATTGAAAGCAAAGAAAAACGTTAGCTTTTCCAAAAAGATTGAAATCGAAGTGGAAACACTTGATGATGCCGTTGAATGTGTTAAAAATGGTGCTGATATCGTAATGCTTGACAATATGGGGCCAAGTGAAGTCAAAGATGTTCTTGATGAACTTTCAAAAATAGGTATTCGTCAAAATTCACTTATAGAAGTTTCAGGTGGAATCACTGATGAAACTATAGCGGATTATGCTAAATTGGGTGTGGACATTATCTCAATCGGCGCACTGACCCATTCATCAAGAAGCCTTAACTTCAGCATGAAATTTGATTAGATTCTTAATTTCAACACTTCTTTCAGCTCTTCATCATTCATTTCTGTCAGGAAGGTTTCATCGTTGCTGATGGCCTTTTTGGCCAAATCTGTTTTATGCTTGCTCATTGCATCAATTGCCTCTTCAAGGGTTCCTTTTGTAATGAATCTGTAAACCATCACGTCCTTGTCCTGGCCGATTCTATGAACCCTGTCTGTTGCCTGGTTTTCAACTGCAGGATTCCACCACAGGTCATAGTGAATCACATTTCTTGCAGCAGTCAGATTCAGACCGGTTCCACCAGTCTTGAGGGTTGCAACCAATATTTTATAATCTTTATCTTCCTGAAAAGTATCGATTACTTCTGTTTTTTCTTTTAAAGTTTGCGAACCATGTAAAAAAAGTACTTCTCTTTTGAATTTCTTTGAAATCAGGTTTTGAATGATTTTGCCCATTTCAACATACTGTGTAAAAATGATTACCTTTTCATCAGCACTCAGGATATTTTCCAGAATGTCAACAAGCAGTTCCATCTTTCCTGATTCCTTGATTGTAGGCTTTTTGATGTCTAAAAATTGAGCCGGATGGTTGCAGGTTTGCTTTAGTGCAGTCAAAATTTTTAGAATTATTCCTTTTCTCTGAATTCCCTTTGCATTTTCAATATCAAAGAATATTTCCTCCAAAATTGCATTGTAGAGTCTTATCTGCTTTTTGCTTAAAGTGCAGTATATGTCATTAACAAATTTCTCAGGAAGCTCCTTTTTAATGTCTTCATCGGTTTTCAAACGTCTTAGGACAAATGGTTTGGCTATTGTCTTCAGGTTTTCCAGTGTTTCTTCATCTTCCAGCTTTTCTATGGGCATTACATAGCTTCTTTTAAAGTCATCTTTAGTTGAGAGATATCCTTTGTTTGTAAAATCAAATATTGACCAATAGTCCATCAGTCTGTTTTCAATTGGTGTTCCGGTAAGTGCTATTTTTGATTTTGCCTTGATGCTTTTGATTGCTTTTGTTTGTTCAGTGTTGGGATTTTTAATGTTTTGAGCTTCATCAATTACACATAACTGCCATGTCTTATCTGTAAACATGTCCAGGTCAAGTCTCACAACTCCGTATGAAGTCAGGATGATGTCATAATCTTCCAGGGGGTAATATCTGTTTGATCCGTGATATATGAAATATGTCAGTTCAGGGGTGAATTTTTTGATTTCATTTTCCCAGTTTGAAATCAGGGTTGGAGGAACAATTATCAGTGTTGATTCAGTTTCCAGGCGATTGTTTTCTTTCAGATATAATATTGCGCTTAAAATCTGTATTGTTTTACCGAGCCCCATGTCGTCGGCAAGTATCGATCCGAATTCGTATTTGATGTTGTGGACTAACCATGAATAGCCAATCTTTTGATAGGGTCTCAGTTCACCGGTCAATGAGTTAGGAACATTATAAACTTTGGTTTCAGAAATTAGTTTTTTAAATTTTGCAAAATCAGTTTTGCTTAAATGTGGTCTGACTAAATTTTTTAATTGATTTGTCATTTTTCATTCTCTTTTAGTTTTATAATTGTTTAAGTCATGTTTTTTAATTATTGGTTTTAATTTATTTTTCAGGGCATGTAATTTAAAGTTATTATTAATTTATGATTTTTGAATTTATAAATCTTTTAATTTCAGTGTTAATGCTTCATTTAACTTTTTTGTGCAAGATTTCTC
>NZ_JAZQIJ010000234.1:0-43844 GCF_045541095.1 Methanobrevibacter sp. | reverse complement strand
AATTAAATCAATTATTTAAATTAAAGCTTAATAGTCATTATTTTACAAATTGAAAAATTTAGGTTACTTAAAAAATGACATTTTTTACTACAAAAATATGATGATTAAAGGCAGTGTAATCAAAGAGATTACAGTGTTGATAAGTATGCAGTCTGAAGTCAATTCATAATCCAGTTTGTATGTGATTGCAAGAAGAAGTGACATCATACCTGAAGGCATTGCAGCCTCAACAACTGCCACTGTGTTTTCAAGAGAAACCAAACCCAAATAATTAACTATAAGAAACGCCACCAAAGGGAAAAACATCAATTTCATAACAGAAGTGAATGCAATCATTGATTTGCTTCTGGACAATGCAGAAAAGTCAATTGACAAACCCAAAGTAACCATAATCAAAGGAATTGCACCCCTGCCCAAATAGTCCACAGTATTAGATAGAACATCACCGATAGGTATGCCGATGAAATTGAACAGCAAACCCAGAACTACAGCCCACAATGGTGGAAATAGTGCAATTTTTCTCAGTGCTGTTTTGATTGTTCCGCCAAATTTCAAGATAAGAACAAAAGACAGAAGGAGAAATGTACACAATGTAGCCATATCACAGAAAATAGCTCTTAAAAAACCTTCATCACCAAATATCCCTAATGTTACAGGATATCCCATAAACGCAGTATTCGCAATCATTACTGTAACAAGAACAGACCATAAAGTCTTATCATCCAACTTCAACTTCTTCAATATTACAAATGATACTGCACCGGTAGCCGCAGATGATGCTAAAATGATAAAAGGCAATATGCCCAATTTAGGAAGCGATGCTAAATCTGCATTGTAAATCGCATTAAAAATCATACAGGGCATTAAAATGTACATTACTATTTTATTGAAAGGATCAATATCGCTTTCTGATAAAAAATCAATACGCTTAAGGACATAACCTAAGCCAATCATTAAAATTATAGATAAAATAGTAGTTGCTATTGCGCTCATACCATAATAAGTATGAACTTAATATTATATAAAAATTAAAAAAAGAAAAAGGTTAAAATTAGCTAACGATACCTTCGCTAGTAATTTTAAATACACATTCACCTTCAGGCAAATGAGGAGAATCGACCAAACGTGCAATTCTTTTACCTGCCAAACCTTTTTTAAGCCAAATTCTGTAAGTAGAAGCGTGACCTAAAACGTGACCACCAATAGCTTTTGTAGGGCTTCCAAAGAAAGAATCAGGTTTAGCCTGTACTTGGTTTGTTAAAAATACAGCAACGTTGTAAGTGTTTGCAATTTGTTGAAGTGAATGTAAGTGTTGATTTAACTTTTGCTGTCTTACTGCCAAAGATTCCCTTCCGACATATTCAGCTCTGAAGTGAGCCATCAATGAATCGACAATGACCAGTTTGACATTTGTTCCGTTTTGGATAAGTTCATTGATTTTATCTACCATCAAAATTTGGTGAGCAGAGTTAAAAGCACGAGCAACATGAATTCTGCTTAAAACTTGTTCAACATCTAAATCAAAACCTTCAGCAATTTGTCTGACCCTTTCAGGACGGAAAGTGTTTTCGGTATCGACAAATACACATTCACCATCAAGGCCACCGAGTTCCTCAGGCAGTTGAACAGTTACAGCCAATTCATGGGAAATTTGACTTTTACCAGATCCGAATTCCCCGAACACTTCGGTGATAGATTGGGTTTCTATTCCGCCTCCAATTAAATCATTGAATTCCTGACTGCCGACTGTAATGTGACCAACATCTTTTCTTCTTTCGTCAACTTCCAAAGCAGTTTCGAAATCAATGTTTTCAGCTCTACGGGCCGCTTCAATAACCTTTTCAGCTACACCCTCACCAATTTCTGCTTTAACTGATAATTCTTTTGGGGTTGCAGTAGCCAATCTCATCATATCAGCAAAACCTGCATCTCTTAATTTTTCTGCTGTTTTTTCACCAACACCTGGTAAATCTGCTAATTCTACCATAATAATCATTCCTTTTTTTATTTAGATTTAATAATATTTGTTTAAGATTTTTTTAGGACTTAGCCTAGTTAATTCATTATACATGTCAAAACTTACGTTTGCAATAATTTGAATAGTCATACCGTTCAGGTCTTCAAGCCTATCTTCAATTCCCAAATTATCTTCATATAGGCTTACAATTTCCTCTTTACTCATTCCAATTAGCTCTTCAGCTAAGTTTTCAAAGAATGTGACTGAAATATCACCGGTTTCATCCTCAATTTTTGTTGGAACAACAAGAAGATACTCAGGTTCATCGAAAGTATGACCGCAATTTTCACAGATATATCCTCCATCTTCCTCTTCAACTGTGTTTTTACAGACAGGACATCTTGAACGTAGAGGCCTGTCATTATTTACTTCAGTGATTCTTCCGGTTACACGGACATTGGTATCGTCTTCCAATAGGGATTCAATAGTTCTGTCTACATAAATGGCCTCAAGCAATTCTTCAATTGAAGGCAATTGTTCCAACTCTTTTTCAGTTGGCTCTAAAAGAGTTGTAGCTCTTGAAACATTTGCTTCTAGACGATTATCTCTATTCAATGCTAAACGTGGATTTTGAAGTTTTATTGCATCTCCAACATTTCTTTGTTTAAGTGCATCATTGTCCCACAATGCAACCCTAATTGATCCTGTATCGTCAGCAATTTCAATATTTCTCACGTGACCGGGTTCGCCTGTGTCTCTATCGAATTCACGAACATCATACATTTCAATGATTCTGCCCATGATGATTGTGTCTTCTTCATCTTCATCAAGGTCTTCAATCTTTTTAGGATTATAGATTGTTTTTTCAAGAGTGGATAACTCTGGAATAAACATTGCTGAAGCCTGTTCCTCTGATAATTTAATTACTCTTGAGCCACTGCCTATATTTAAGTCTACGCTCATCATTCCAAGTCTGGTTCTTGCATTTTCGATTTGGTATGCGTCACCTACAACATAGTTTTCATGAGCTCTTTCATTCCAGAATGATAATTGGACCTTTCCGGATTCATCTGCAAACATGACTGATCTGACTTCCCCTACGCTACCGTCATCACGTTGGAACTCGTTGATGTCATTGACTGAAAGGATTCTTCCGATAATGTCGACTTCTTTTCCATCATCATCAATCTCTTCAATACTACCTATAGGAGTAGGTCTTAACTGTTCCCTGATAGCTTCAAATTCATCCAACTCCTCAACAGTTAAGTTTTCAGGGTTGACAGTGATTTGGGTGTTGAAGTTTGTATTCATTGAATATCCGCTTTCTGTATATTCATCAAAGCGTACGTCTCCGCCTATGACCTTAATGATGTCTCCTTTATTAATCAATATTGAAGTATCATCACCCCAGAGTGTGACTCTTATGGAACCTGTAGAATCACCTACATCAAAGTTTCTTAATCTTCCTTCGGTGCTGTCTGTTTTTCTGATGAATTTTCTGATATCCTGAAGTCTTATGACTACACCTTTGATTGAAACATCCTTACTTTCACTTAAATCACCGATTGGTGTGAAGCTTTGGTCAATTTCAGGAACGTCATAATCTCCTTTTATTATTCTTCCATCCCAATGAGTTAGGGAAATTTCTCTTTGACCGTCCCTGTTTACTCTTTCACGGGATTGTGCTGCAAGAATTTTGACTGTGTCTCCATCTTCCAGTTTTAAATTTTCAATTAGCTCCACATTTTTGTTCCATAATGTGTATGTAATCTTTCCGGTTTTATCCTGCAGTTCAAGTGAAGCAACTTTACCCTGCTTTCCATTTTTCTCATAGCTTCTAATGGTAGGAATTCTTACAATTCTTGCAATAATATTTACTTTGGTTTCAGGTTCGATATCTGCAATATCTGTAATTGTCTCTTCATATACAGGGAATCTGCTAGGATCATCATCAATGTGTGCTATTGATGACCTTGGTCTTAAATTAGCTTCAAGTCCTGAAAAACCCTCTTTGATATCAACGTTTTTGATTTGTATAACCTGTCCTTCATGGAATTTTTTCAAAAGAGGCATGTTTTGTGTCCAGAAAACACATCTCATTGTACCTGTGTTGTCCTGAAGTTCCACATTGCAGACTTCCCCTTCCTTACCTTTGCGTGTCTTGAAGGATCTTTTATTGGATATTGAAATAACTCTACCTGAAATATTCTTTTCTTTAGCGCCTTTTTCCAAATCTTTGATAAAACCTGCATCATAATCAGGATTGTCAGTTATAGCTTCGATTTGTTCTTCTTTATCAATAATTTCGTTGACTACCATTTCGGCAAAAGCTGCATCCCCCATATATGGATTTTCAGAATTCTGTTCCCTGAAATATTCCATGCGGTTAAAGAATTCTTCCTCAGTCATTTTGTCTTTGACCTTGTCGAAATGTTCTTTAATATCTTCAGTCATTGTTAATTCATTATCTTCAGCTTCTGCAATATCTGAAGACATTTCCTCTGCTTCATTTGTATCATCATTCATAGTAATGTCAAAAGGCATTTCCTCAGAATCATTTGACTTGGATAAAATTGATGTGTCAACGCCCAAATAATTTTCTACAACTTGTTTTGCGGCATCAATATCATCTAAAAAATTAACATCCGCGTTATTTTCTCTTACTTTTTCAATTTGTTGTTCAAACTCTTCTTCAGAAAGATGATTTTTGATTTTTTCATAAAATTCTAATAATTCTTCTTGCATACCAAACCCCTCATAGAAAAGTTAATTATAATTTTATATTTATGCTCTATATAAAGTCTTAGAGACAGAGCATTTGATAAGTAATATTCTATATTACAAAAAATTCATAATAAATATGGGCCAAGTGTGAAAGTGTGCACATGTGCTAATATGCATTTCCGTTTTTCTTTAATGCGGTTTTAATCATTATCGCCAAATCCAAACCCATATGCCAATTTTCTACATACTCGATATCGTATTCTATACGTTTAGTGATGGAAGTGTCTCCACGGCAACCATGAATTTGAGCCCAACCTGTGATTCCCGGCCTTACCTGATGTTTGACCATGTATTTCGGAACCTCTTCCTTGAACTGATCGACAAAATAAGGTCTTTCAGGCCTTGGACCTACAACACTCATATCTCCTTTTAAAACATTGAAAAACTGTGGTAATTCATCTATACTTGTCCTTCTAATAAAGCTTCCAACAAAAGTTTTTCTCGGATCATTTTCTGTTGTCCATTCAGACTTTTCCTCACCGGGATTTTGAACCTTCATGCTTCTGAACTTATACATCATGAAAGGCTTGCCGTTGTGACCTATTCTTTCCTGTTTGAATATGATTGGACCTCTTGAGGTCAATTTGATTGCAATTGCGGTGAGTATCATTATAGGGGATGTTATAATAATGGCTATAATGGAGATTACATAGTCTGAAGTATATTTTAAAAACTTATTAAATTCATCATCCAAAGGAACATAACGAATATTTATTATTGGAATATCCTCAATCATGTCTACTGACGGCTGAGCAGGAAAATACCTGATGTAATCCGGAATGATTTCCGCCTTGATACCTACCTTTTCACAGCTTTCCACAAGCTCATTGATTTTATAATAATACTTTAGAGGAATAGCCAGAACTACCCTGTCGAAAGTATTCTTTTCGAGAATGTTATCCAAATCATTGAAAGACCCTATGACCTTGCTTCCTGCAATCGGTAATCCAACATGCTCTGATCTGCCTAAAAACCCTGCAACCACAAAACCGAGGTATGGATTGTTTTTGATTTTTATAGCAAATGAATACGCCAAATCATTGTCCCCAACGATTAGAATATGTTTAAGGTTTCTGTTATTGATTCTGATTCTCTTCAAAAAGCTTCTTATTATGAATCTTTCAATTATACCGAAAAATGTGGCTATGACAGCCAAAAGGAACAGCATAATTCTTGAAAAATTCGGCTGGTTTATAATAAACAGTATGGAAACCAACGTGAAAAATGCAACAATATTTATCTTAATAATTTGAGTCGCTTCAGAAAATATATTTTTATAGGTTCTACGAGGTTTATATAAACCAAAAGCGAAATATAAAATCAGATAAGTAGGAATTACGGCAAAAACCATGAATAAAGCATAGCTTTGAAAACTCAAATGGCCTCCAAGTGGTCCGAATAGAGTGGTATGGAATCTCAACCAGAATGAACATATCAACGATAATACGACTACTAACACGTCAAGCAGTACCAGTGCAATATTTAACAATCGTTGATTTTCCTTTATCATAGCAATTACCAAAACTAGTTTTATAGTACTTTACCAAATTCTGAATGATTCGGTAAAAATTCTTGGGCTATTAACTCTAATGAGTTAAGGATTACCAAGCTATCCCCGGATTATTTCCGGTTTGTTAATAATATTATAATTATAGTTTATATAAATTAACTATAATATAGTTTAGTCGCTATGATATTTAACTTTTCTTTTTAAAGAAATTTAAAAATAGTTTAACAATACATAAAACGGCTATTCCAAAATAAACAACAATGTTTACAACAAATGAATTCTCATCTGCATGATGTTTTTTATAATAAATATACATTGCACGATAAAACTCATAAAGCAATTTACTTTTTTGTTTTTTGCTGCTTGCACCCTTTAAATGGGTTATTGAAGACTCACCATAATAGACTATCTTCCATCCCCCATGCTTTATCCGGTAGCACAGGTCAATGTCCTCGCCATACATGAAAAATGTCTCATCCAAAAGGCCCACCTGCCTTAAAGCCTCATTCCTCATGAACATGAATGCGCCGGTAAGACAATCGATTTCATAAATTCCGTCATCAGGCAAATCCGTCAGATTATAATTGTCATCCTTGCTGTTGTTTGGAATGTGAAACAGTCTGAAAAAGGAATTTTTGACATTCGGAAAAGTTCTTTTGCAAGCCTTGTCCAAATCACCATTTTCAAGCAGGACCCTACAGCCGCAAGCGCCGACATCCGGATTTTCCTGCATATAATTGTAAATGCTTTCCAAAGTATTTTGCCTGACGATGGTGTCAGAATTCAAAAGCAGGACATATTCTGAATTTACATCCCTTAAAGCCTGATTGTTTCCTGCCGCAAAACCGTTGTTTTCACTTGATGCGATGAACTTCACCTTATCTCCAAAATAATCCTCAAGTCTTGAGAGACTGTTGTCCTGTGAAGCATTGTCAACGACTATGACTTCAAGACTGAACGGATATGAATACTCGAAAATGGAGTTAATGGTGTTTTTTGTGAGTTCAAACGTTTGATAATTTACAATGACAATAGAAACATCCATGAAAATCAACTTTATCTTTTTAAAAATTTGATTGTATTAATTATTAATCTATATTCCAATTTTAAATAGTTTTTTGTATTTTTTGATTTGAACCGTGTTTTGGCAACTTTTTTTCTTGTTGAGAGACCTTCCCTGATTCCTGAAAGGTAAATTGGGCCAAAACCCTTTTTCAAAAAGAATACGTATTTTATGAAAAATCCTAAAAACAAAAATATGAAATTGATGATTTTTAAAGGAATCGGGATGTTCTTATAGACTACCCAAACATTGTTTCGTGCCGCCAGCCTCACTTTAAACTCATTGTATCTGCTTCCGCTGGTAGCGCTTCCGATGTGATATACAACTGCCTGCGGACACAGCAAATTGTGATAACCGTTGATTTTTGAGCGCAGAGCCAAATCCACATCCTCCATATATGCAAAGAAATTGTCGTCAAACATTCCAATCTCTTCCAGTATGGATTTTTTATAAAGGGCCGCACCGGCGCAAGAGGAAAATATTTCCCTAACTTCGCTGTATTCTTCGGACTGATGATTCTCTCCGGTTTTTTTGGTCCATCCAAGGAGGTTATACTCATCACCGACATCGTCAATCAGCTGCTTGTTGTCATACTGGAGCATTTTTGCCTGAACTGAAAAAACGTCTTCACGGGATGAAATCAAATCAACCATATGTTTGATGGAACCCTTTTTGATTTCAGTATCATTATTCAATGAGAAGATATAATCGAATTTTGCCTTTTCAATTCCCTGATTGACTGCAGGGGCAAAACCGAGATTTTCGCTGTTTTCTATAAGTACTACAGGAAATTTGAAAGAACCTGCCCTGATAAATTCTCTGCTGGCATCATCTGATCCGTTATCTACAATAATAACCTCGCCTATGCATTCGTTATCATCGTTAAGAGATTCAAAAAAAGCCCTTAAAAATCTTTCTCCATTATAATTTGGTGTAACTACTGAAACCTTCATGTCAATCAATCGAATTTTTAAATTTAAACCATAATTTATAGTATAGTTTTGGATTTAATAAAAATAACCTTACTTTAAGATTAAACTTGAAATCTCCCCTGAACCTTGACAGTTTGTAAAACAGATCCTTTTTCTTCATGACATACATCACATCGTCAAAACCGTAACAGCTATAGAAAAAGTAATTCATGTTTCCAAAAATAGCACGAGGAATTCTTGAATAGATAATCAGTTTTGCGAGATGGTTTTTCCCGTTAATTCTATAGAATTTCGAAAGATTTTCAAATATTTCAACAATGTCAAAACGTCTGAATTCTGTTGTCCTTATTGCAGAACCAGTACGCTGAACATAAAAATAAGTAATTTCATTGCTGATATGGATATTATTTCCAAAAATCAATGCTTTGAGGGCAAATTCAGTGTCTTCCCCATAAACCACACCCGGAGTGAATCGGATGTTGTTTTCTTTAATGATGGAAGATTTATACATGATCTGGAAAAAGTTAAATACTATCTCCATGTTTAGTTCCTTTTGAATAAAATCATCAGTGGAAATGTAATCCCTACCGAAATTGGTGCCCTGTGAATAAATATTGTCCCCGTCTTTTTTTGCAAACTGGATTAAAGAAAAATCCTCAACTCCATTATACAGTTCTAACAGGTGATTTGGAGATATCAAGTCATCACCATCGACAAAAACCAGATATTCTCCACTGGATACGTCTATTCCATGGTTTCTGGCAACGCTGACCCCACCGTTTTGCTGGTGAATTACCTTATATCTTATGCCACATTCCCTCAATGTTGAATTGATGACCTCCAAACTGTTGTCTGTGGACCCGTCATCAACAACAATGATTTCATAGTCTGAAAAATTTTGATTGATTACTGATTTGAGAGTTGAACCTATATATTCTCCGCAGTTATAAACCGGAATGATGACACTGACCTTAATATTTTCCATTTTATCCACCATGATTTAAAAGGAAATCGACAACTCTATTGGATGATTGACCGTCAATTTCATCAAATTGTGTCTTAACAAATTCGGACATCCTGCTTTCATTAAATTCTTCATTTTTAATAACGTCTATCAAAGCCTGTGAATCATAAACAATGGGACCCGGAACAGTTGATTTAAAATCAAAGTAAAATCCCCTTTCTTTGGTTAGATAACTATCATAGTCATATGTGAAAAATACTACAGGCTTTGAAAGCATTGCAAATTCGATCATTATAGATGAATAATCGGTGATTAAAATGTCGCTGATTAGCATCAGCTCCTGCTCTGAGGGATAATCGCTGCAGTCAACATATTTGCCTTCAGATGAAATTTCATCTGAATAGAATTTTTTGATTTTGGGATGAAGCCTCAATGCCAAAATATATTCATCCCCCAAGGATTCATTGAATTTTTCCAAATCAAGATAATCAAAAACATTATTGAATCTTTCCTCATCCCTAAATGTTGGAGCATAAAGGATTATCCTTTTATCGCCATTGATTCCATATTTTTTAAAAAATTCAGATTTAAATTTAGCAATGTCATGGTTTTCAAAGTAGTAATCTGAACGGGGGAGTCCCAAAGGCTTGATTTTATCCTTGGATATCTGGAAAGCTTCACTGTAAAAATCCTCAATATTTTTAGAAGAAACAATTAAAAAATCTGTGTTTTCGCTGGCTTTTTTAAGTATTTCTCTACTGTTCAAATCACTGGATCCGCCAAATTTTTTGAAAGCGCCGGGAGCGTGCCATAGCTGGACAACAATAGTTTGCGGATTGAACTTCATGAACGCCAGCGGGAAAAAGTTATCATTTAAAAAAACATATTTTGAGCTTGCAAGCAATTTGAAAGCACTGATGGAAATTCTATCCTTATAAAAAAAGTGAAATTCAAAATTACCCCTTTTTTCAAATTCTCTTTTAATGTAATCCAAATTGCCCCTAAAAGATTCATTTGAATCTATAATAAAGGAAATCATATTGTCTTTTACTTGAGAATTCTTGAATAAACTAAATATAATACCATAAATTCTATGTTTAAGATAACTCATAAAAATCAAATCTTAATGAAGAAACGCTAAAATTCCTGGAATAGATTCCATCATTGCCTGTAAACCTAAAACAAATATTGCAAACCCGCCAATAAAGTTGATGTACCTGGCGTATTTCATAGCTATTCTTGTACCGAAAGTACCGATTAAAAACCAGCAAAAAACTGCAGTTAAACTTAAAGCGGCCAGTCCTACAGGATCAACATGCGCATCTACACCTTGAGCAGCCAAAATGAGGTTTTCAATGTTACCGAAAAGCAATAATGCTGAAAACTGTTTAATTTCAGAATCCATAACTATTCACCTCTTATGGATTTAATCATTGCTTGTAAACCTAAAATAAAAATAGCCAGACCACCGATGAAATCGATGAAATCAACATATTGAATAAACATCTGAGTTGCAAAAGTTCCAAGAATTAGCCAAAATGAAACACAGACTACACTTACTAAAAATAATTTAACTGGATTTACACCTGCTACAACTCCCTGTGAAGATAGTACCAAGTTTTCAATATTACCAAAAATTATAAGTCCCACAAAAGGTAAATATTGCTCCAACATCAAATCACCATTTCCCTAAAAAAAATATCGGAAAAAACATCCAATATTAATAGTTTTACAATCTTTATTAAATGATAATAATATATAAAATTATCTTAAATATAAGACAATTTCACATAAATATAAAATAATTTAAAAAACAATGAAAAAAGAGGTATATTTCAAGTGTAAAACTTATCGGTTGCCATACATTTTTTCATAATACTTCTGATAATCACCACTTTTTACCTGATTCGTCCACTCCTGATTGTCAAGATACCATTGAATTGTTTCAACAATGCCCTTTTCAAAAGTATAGGCCGGTGCCCATCCCAAATCATTTTGAATTTTAGTTGAATCAATTGCATAACGCCTGTCATGGCCCAATCTATCAGTGACAAACTCAATTAATGATTCGTCTTTCCCCAGTTCCTTCAATATTAACTTAACTATTTCAATGTTTTGTTTTTCATTGTTTCCGCCTATATTGTAGACCTCTCCCAAGTTACCTTCATGCATTACCAAATCGATAGCGACGCAATGGTCATGGACATGCAGCCAGTCACGAATATTTTTACCATCACCATAGATAGGCAATTTCTTATCTTCAAGGGCATTTGAAATCATCAATGGAATAAGTTTTTCGGGGAACTGATACGGGCCGTAGTTGTTGGAACATCTTGTAATGTTAATAGGTAAATCAAAAGTTTCACCATAAGCTCTAGTTATTAAATCTCCACCGGCTTTTGAAGCTGAATACGGACTGTTCGGTTGCAATGGTGTAGTTTCACTAAAGTATCCTTCAGGGCCAAGAGAACCGTAAACCTCATCAGTAGAAATCTGAATGTATTTTTCAACTCCGAACTCCTTGGCTGCATTCAAAAGAATCTGTGTTCCCAAGACATTTGACTTGATAAATATTTCCGGATCCTCAATGCTTCTGTCTACATGGCTTTCGGCCGCAAAATTGATAACATAATCACATTCCCTAACCAAATCGTCTACAACTGATTTGTCCCTGATATCGCCCTTAACAAAGGAATAGTTGTCCTTATCTTCTATATCTTTAAGGTTTTCAAGGTTTCCGCAGTAAGTGAGAGCATCAAGATTGATGATTTCGTATTCTGAATATTTGTTGACCATATATCTTACGAAATTGCTTCCGATAAATCCCGCTCCACCTGTAACCAGTATTTTAGTCATGATATCACTCGTATTTTATTTGTGATTCCTTTAGGCTTTTCCATTGCTTGTCCTTGTCTGACAGGATGATTTCATCTATATCATCAATAGGCCAGTCGATGGCAATATCCTCATCATCCCACATTATACCGCTTTCATCTTCGCCGTGGTAAAATTCTGTACATTTGTATTGGAATTCGGCTTCATCAGATAAAACAACAAAGCCGTGGGCAAATTTTGGTGGAATAAACAATTGTTTCTTGTTTTCTTCGGATAAAATTGCTCCAGCCCATTTGCCGTAGGTAGGTGAGTCGGCTCTAAGATCCACTCCAACGTCAAAAACTTCACCTTTAATGACACGCACAAGTTTACCCTGAGGATAATTTACCTGCAGGTGCAGACCGCGCAATACTCCCTTTGAGGACTTAGATTGATTGTCCTGGACAAATGTTAAATCGTGACCTGCTTCTTTAAAGTCATTTTCATTATAAGTTTCCATAAAGTATCCCCTGTTGTCTTCAAAGACAGTAGGTTCAACTGTAAACATTCCTTCAATTTCCAAATCAGTAAATTTAAATTTTCCCATAAAATCACTTTTTGACCAGATTAAATAAGTATTGCCCATAATCAGTTTTTTTAAGCTCCTGAGCGGTCTTCAACAATTCCTCATCATTGATATATCCTTTAAGATATGCTATTTCTTCAAGACATGCGATGTAAAGGCCCTGTCTTTTTTGAATAGTTTCAATGAAGTTTGAAGCCTCTAAAAGCCCTTCATGAGTTCCTGTGTCAAGCCATGCCATTCCTCTTCCCAAAAGTTCGACTTTAAGCTTTCCACGTTTTAAATACTCTTCATTTACTGATGTAATCTCAACTTCTCCTCTTTCTGAAGGTTTAACGCTTTTCGCTATCTCGATTACATCATTGTCATAAAAATAAAGGCCAGGTACAATATAGTTGGATTTAGGGTTGTCGGGTTTTTCCTCGATGGATAGGACATTCCAGTCATCATCAAATTCAACTACACCAAATGCTTCGGGATTGTTGGTGTAGTATCCAAAAATTACGGCACCTTCATTTAGGTTTTTAGCCCTTTTTAAGATTTCTGTAAATCTGTGACCATGGAATATGTTGTCCCCTAAAATCAAAGCAACATTATCATCACCTATGAATTCTTCACCAATTATAAACGCTTCGGCAAGGCCGTTAGGATTTTCCTGAACTTCATATGAAAATTCAACACCAAAACTGCTTCCGTCACCAAGCAAATCCTTAAACATCGGCAAGTCACGGGGAGTTGAAATAATTAAAATTTCTCGGATACCCGCAAGCATCAAAACAGATATTGGATAATAAATCATAGGTTTGTCGTATAACGGTAACAGCTGCTTTGAAACCGCTTTTGTAATTGGATAAAGCCGAGTTCCAGAACCACCTGCTAATACTATACCCTTCATAACAATCACTAAATAAACTTTGTCTTTAATAATTAATAATATTTTATAAAAATAGCAAATGTGATAATGTGAAAAAAACACAAAATCACTAAAAATCAATTTCAAGGATATGATTTGAACCTCAAAAGGTCGTTTTCATTGGCCGCATCCTTAAAAGTATCAATAATATCTTTTTCAACCATTTCAGCATTAATGAGTTCAATTTCACAATCCATTTCTGTCAGGCAATCATAAAGCGCATCAAGATTCCTGCCATAATAGTCCGGCAAATCCAACGCTTCCATAAGATATTCATGACCCTTTTTCTTTATTGCTTCACCATCTAGAATCATCCTATACCTCTTTAAAAGTCTCGTAGTGGTCTGAAGTGTAGTACACTTTAAAATTACCTGAATTATAGACTATCCTTTCAGCCCCACGGCTGGTTCCATTTGCATTGATGTCACACTCTATGTATTTTGCATCGCTGTCTGGAAGAATGTGCTGTCTGTTGGTAAATGTATCTCCACCAATGCTTTTTCCTGGAGCATAGTTCTTAAGAGGTCCTCCATGCCATCCAAGACTTTGGGCTTCTTTTTTGGTAATATAGTTGCTTGGAAGCTTGTGATATTCCTTAATGTATGCGGCAACCTCATCGACTGTACAGTACTGACCGTTCTCATCAACACTGACAGATGATGAATCATGACCCAATCCTAAAAAATCAAAAAAGCCGGCACTTACGGATCCTATTGTAAAAAGTGCAATCATAAGTGCAAGGACTAAAAATATCTTTTTGTTCATTTTATCAACCCTATATATTCTTCAATAGCTTGTTTATAATCTCTTAATGGTTCAAATCCATTTTCTATCCATTTTTTATTTTTCAATACGCTGTAACTTGGCCTTGGGGCCGGTCTTGAAAATTCAGATGCAGTAACCGGAATTACCTCAACGTCCTTTCCGGCAATCTCAAAGATATATCTTGCAAATTCGCACCATGAGCATGAGCCTGAATTTGTCAGGTGATATATTCCATAGAAATCGGTTTCGATAAGCTTGGATATTCCATAGGCCAAATCCGGAGTATATGTAGGAGTTCCGACTTCATCATATACGACTGTGATTTGAGAATGATTTTCGGCAAGCTCAAGCATTGTCTTTGGGAAATTCTTACCGTTGATTCCGTAAAGCCATGCCGTACGGACAATGAAGAATTGGTCCAATATTTCCTGAATGGCTTCCTCCCCTTTAAGCTTACTTTTTCCGTAAACGCTGATAGGTCCGATTTCACCATCTTCAGATATCGGATCTCTTGCAGTTCCGTCAAAAACATAATCAGTGCTTACATGGACAAGCGGACAGTTAGCTTCCCTGCATGCAAGAGCAAGATTTCTTACGCCTTCACCGTTTACCGCATATGCGAGTTCCTTGTTGGTTTCGCATCCGTCAACATCAGTATAAGCCGCAGAGTTAATTACAATGTCAGGTTTGTTTTTTAAAATTACCTCCATTGTCTTATCCCTATCGGTTATATCCAATGTTTTTGAAGTTGTCAGGACAAGTTCATGATTATCCTTTAAGACTTCTTCCAAATCATGGCCCAACATTCCATTGGAGCCTGTAATTAAAATTTTCATAATATCCCTTAAATTTTAATATATAGTTAGATATATATTATATTTAATATTTAAATGGGGAGTTAAAATCATGAAAGTATGTATTATGGGTCAAGGATATATCGGGCTACCGACAGCCGCTCTTTTTTCAAGAAACCACTGTGAAGTAGTTGGAGTGGACATAAACGAGGAAATAGTAAACAATCTGAACAAGGGAATTATTCACATAGAAGAACCTGGAATAAGTGACATCATCAGACAATCCGTTAAGAAAAATACATACAAAGCTTCATTAACTCCAGAAAAAGCAGATGCATTCATCATTACCGTTCCAACACCATATATCGTTGAAAATTACAGCTGCGATTTGAGTTATGTCATTACTGCATGTGAAACAATTGTTCCTCTGTTGGAGAAGGGAAATACAGTAATCATCGAATCCACCATCGCTCCAATGTCAACCGATGAGGTTATAAAGCCTATCTTTGAAAAGGCAGGCTTTAAAATTGGTGAGGATTTGTATCTTGCACATTGTCCCGAAAGGGTTTTGCCAGGAAAGATACTGGAGGAACTCGTCCACAACAACCGCATCATAGGAGGCGTTACACCCGAATGCAGCGTGAAGGCAAGTGAAGTATATGGCCAGTTTGTTGAAGGTCATTTAATGCTTACCGAAGCAAAGACCGCCGAGCTTTCAAAATGTATGGAAAACACATTCAGGGATGTCAACATTGCACTTGCAAATGAACTAACAAAAATCTGCGCCGAAATAGGTGTTAATGCCCTGGATGTCATAAAACTGGCAAACAAGCATCCTAGAGTAAACCTTCACTCTCCGGGACCTGGTGTCGGTGGACACTGCCTTGCAATCGATCCGTACTTTATTTACGCTAAGGCGCCGGAAACAGCAAAAATAATCAAGTTGGCGCGTGATACAAACAACTCAATGCCTGATTTCGTATGCAAGTATGTTGAAAAAATTATTCCAAATGGGAAAATAGCTGTTTTGGGAGCTTCATACAAAGGAAATACAGATGACGACAGGGAAAGCCCTGCATATGACATAATCGCCAGACTTGAAAATGACGGCTATGAAATAGCAGTTCATGACCCTCACCTTGAAAGGGACAATTTCGTAAGCTTTGGAGATGCTATCGATGGAGCAGACCTGATTTTAATTTTATGTGATCATAATGAATTCAAACATCCGGACTACAAATTGATTTCCGAAAAAATGCAAAATCCAATCATTTTTGATACAAAAAACATTATTCCAAGCGTTCCGGAAGGAGTCACCCTTTATAATTATGGAAATTTATATGAAATATAATCCATAATTCACTTAATTTTTTTTAAAATTAGTAAACATAAAAATAAGTTTTTGAACTTAAAAAAATAAAAAAAATGAAGTAAGTTTATTCACCGAAACTTACTCTTTCGAATTTTTCCAATGCTTTAAGTGATTTTGTTGCATCCACACCTATTTTTGTGGTTGTTCCGTCACTTTCAGCTACCGGATCAAGAGATGAACCACGAACATTTGGCACTATCATGATATCCCTGTCACCTTTGACACGTGTTGAAATTGCATATTCAACATCTTCAGCATCAAATACGTTGACATCTGTGTCAACGACTACACAATGCTTGAGTGAAGGGTGAGCGGACAGTGCGGCCATGATTGCATTTTTTCCATCTCCCTCAGTTTGTTTTCTAATAGAAACAACAGCATGCAACCAGCAACAGCCTCCTTCAGTCAATACAACATTTTCAACTGTAGGAACTGCATTTTTAACTGATTTGTAAATCCTTGGTTCCTGTGGAAGACCTTGAAGCAACTTGTGCTCAAAACCAGCAGGAATTATTGCATGATAAACAGCATCCTTTTTGATGTGCATGGTTTCAAGATTAATGATTGGCTGGTCACGGATAATATCATAAGTATCAGTCAAATCGACAAAAGGACCTTCAGCAACTGTTTCTGTCACGGATATTTTACCTTCCAAAATTATATCTGCCTGAGGAACGTTCAAATCACCGCATTTGATTAATTCCAAATTGCCACCTTTGAATGCATTTGCCACATCCATTTCATCATAATCAATTGGAATTGAAGTTGTACTTGCAAGTAAAATTGCAGGGTCCATTCCAATGGCTATTGCAATATCCAAATCTTTACCTGCTTTTTGTGCCCTCTGGAAATAAGTATAGAGATTTCTTGGAACTATTCTGATGACAAGCCTTTTGTTGTCAAGAACCATCATTCTGTGGATTGATGCATTTTGAATTCCGGTTTCAGGGTCACGTGCAAAGACAACACCTGCAGTAATGTATTTTCCGCCGTCTCTTTTATAATGGGTTAAAATTGGAATTTTATCCAAATCAACTTCTAAAGTATCATATTCACTGAAATCTGTAAATTTATCTACTTTTATCGGATTTTCCATAGCTTCAATAATTTTTTCAGTGATTTGGGAAACTTCACAGTTGATTGATTTTGCTATTTTGTCTCTTGTATTGCAGATACCGGAAATAACAGGCATGTCAAATCCTTTAACATTTTTGACAATAACAGTATCCTTTGGATATTTTCTTAAAACTTTTGCTACTTCAAATTCGCTTGAAAGCTCATCTGTTATTTCTATAATATTTTCATCATTAATCTTCATAATATCCCTATAAATTGATTTTTTTATCTTTTAATTTTTCTAAAAGCCCTGTCATTGTCGGATCATCAATACCGAAAATTTCTCCTGCAAGAACTGCGGCATTTTTACCGTTATTTATTCCAACAGTAGCTACCGGCACGCCCGGAGGCATGCTTACGGTAGTGAGCATATAATCATCATTGTTTTCATTGGTACATGGCACACCTATCACCGGCCTGTCAGTAAGGCCGACAATTCCTCCTGTAACCTGTGATGAATTTGAACTGATTCCAATGAAAATTTTAGCATTTTCCATTGATTTAACGTAGTTAGTGAATTTTTTGGTAGATCTTATTGGGCAAACGACTTTTGTGTCATGTGAAATCTTAAGCCTGTCCAATATTGTAGTTAGCTTTTTGGCTGTCGGCAGGTCGGTTTGTCTTCCGACAATTATTGCAACATCTGCATCCTTATTTTTGCAGCATTCACCAGCATCGCTATCCACTTTTATTTCATCGATTTCCAAATTTTTAATTCTTAAAAAGTCATTTTGAATGTATGGTCTGTCGATTTTTTGAACAATTTCCTCATTGCTGTTATAGACTTTTAAAGCATAACCCTTTCTAAGTTCTATTACCTTCTGTCGAACCTCTTCATCATGAAGTCCTATAAACTGGGCAGCCAATATTGCCGCATTATCTCCCCTGTCTATTCCAACAGTTGCTATAGGGGACGGATAAGGCATCTGGACAATAGACTGCAATGCATCTAAACCTCCAGTTTTAACATCTACAGGAACTCCGATGACCGGCCTTGGCGTATAAGCCGCAATAGACCCCGGCAAATGTGCGGCCAGGCCTGCAATTCCAATGAATACTTCAATTCCAGCATCACTAGCCTGACGAACTATTTCTCGAATCAAATCAGGAGTTCTGTGAGCGGAAGCAATTTTTAAACT
The DNA here is from genome assembly GCF_045541095.1 of Methanobrevibacter sp. Lineage (GTDB taxonomy): Archaea > Methanobacteriota > Methanobacteria > Methanobacteriales > Methanobacteriaceae > Methanocatella. The sequence goes on along the minus strand of NZ_JAZQIJ010000234.1, from coordinate 25,138 downwards.
GTAAGGTATTTCAAGTTTGTCCAACACGTCCATAGCTTTCTCAGCAACAGCAATATCTGAACCACTTCCAAGAATAATCATTATCTTTGGTGTCATTCGATCCCTTCTACAAAATTAATTTTATATCATTATATAATATTGATGTTTAAATATTTAAATTATCATCGATAAATTGATTCTATTTCTATTTACATCCACATCAAGAACCTTAACGTCAACAATTTCTCCGACACTGACTATGTCTAAAGGATGTTTTACATATCTGTTTTCAACAAGCTGTGATATATGAACCAAACCGTCCTGATGAACACCTATATCGACAAATGCACCAAAATCAACGATGTTTCGAACTGTTCCCTGCATTATCATTCCGATTTCCAAATCTTCAATTGACAAGACATTTTTTCTTAAAATCGGTTTTGGCATATCCTCACGAGGATCACGGCCGGGTTTTTTAAGTTCTGAAACGATATCCTTTAAAGTTTCCATACCTACATCCAAATCACTTGAAATAGCTTCCAAATCCAGATTATCAAGCTTTAATTTTTCAGAACCTATGTCATTAACAGTATAATTCAACTTATCCAACAGCTTTTGAGTTACCGCATATGATTCCGGATGAATTGTGGTATTGTCAAGAGGATAGTCCGGATTGTCAATCTTTACAAAACCCGCACACTGCTCATAGGTTTTTTTACCTAATTTTTTTACATTTAACAGCTCTTTTCTATTGGAAAAGCTTCCGTTTTCATCCCTGTATTCAATTATGTTTTTTGCGGTTGTTTTTCCGATTCCTGAAACATGATTTAGCAGGCTGTATGATGCGGTATTCAAGTCAACACCAACTTCATTAACTACCTTTTCAACAACTCCGTCCAAGGACTCTGAAAGCTGTTTCTGGTTCATGTCATGCTGATACTGACCGACACCAATGGACTTAGGATCTATCTTTACAAGCTCGGCCAAAGGATCCTGAAGTCTCCTTGCAATTGAAACGGCACTGCGTTCCCCTTCTGAAAAGTCAGGAAACTCCTCATCTGCAAGTTTTGAAGCTGAATAAACTGATGCGCCGGCCTCATTGACAATGATATATTCAACATCAGTTCCTTTAATAATTTCAGCTACCACCTCTTCAGATTCCCTGGAGGCCGTACCGTTTCCGATGGCAATGACATTAATATCATATTTTTTAATAAGTTCACGGACGGTTTTTATTGATTCTTTCACCTTGTTTTGCGGTTCGGTCGGGAAAATCAATTCTGTATCCAAAACCTTACCGGTTTCATCAATTATTGCAAGCTTGCAGCCGGTCCTGAAGGCCGGATCCCAACCTAAAATCACCTTTCCCACCAAAGGAGATTCCATCAAAACCTGATTTAGATTCTGTGCAAACACTTCAATTGATTTTTCTTCAGCCTTTTCAGTCAGATAATTTCTGATTTCACGCTCGATTGCTGGTGAAATCAGCCTCTTATATGAGTCTTCGATAGCTTCCTTAATGAGTGGTGTTGTATACCTGTTGTATTCTATTTTTTCAGGAACCCTGGAGACATTCCTTAAGGTGTGTCTGTTGAGATACTTTATAATATCATCGGAATCACACTCGATTTTGACCTTTATGACACCCTCGTTTTCAGCCCGGTTAATTGCCAGAATCCTGTGTGGAGGAATTCTTTTAACTTTTTCGGAGTAATTATGATATATGTCATATTCGTTGGATATTTCCTTGTCCTTCACCTTGGATGTAATCTGACCAGTGTAAAAAGTGTTTTGTCTTATTTTTTTTCTGAAATCGGAATTGTCTGAAATTATTTCTGCAATAATGTCCTGAGCTCCCTGAATTGCCTCTTCGGGAGTCTTTACCTCATCAGTTACATAACTTTTTGCTATCTGTTTAACAGGTTTTTTAAGGTCCTGTGCCATTATTATTTTAGCTAAAGGCTCCAGACCTTTTTCTTTAGCTTTTGTTGCCCTTGTCTGTTTTTTGCTTTTATACGGCCGGTACAAATCCTCAAGCTCAACAAGTGAACCGGCATTGAAAATCCGATTTTTCAAATCATCATCTAATTTTCCAAGCTCTTCTATTCGTTTCAAGATTTTTTGCTTTTTATCCTCAAGATTTCTAAGATATTTCAATCGTTCATCGAATTTCCTTAAGGTTTCATCGTTTAAAGAACCTGTAACATCTTTTCTATATCTGGAAATGAAAGGTATAGTATTTCCGTCATCGATTAATTTGATTACCTTTTCAACCTGCCAACGGGCCAGATTTAATTCCTTTTGAAGTGTTTCTATTATCATTGAAATTACAATCCTTTATTTAAAATTTATAATAAATAATTAAGATTAAAAATAATTTAAATTTTTTTATCTTGAAAATGAAACTATTTAAATACGAATTAAAATATAAATAAAAATAATTAAATTATTTCATGGTGAATGTAAGTGTATTGGTTTTTTGTAATACTCACTTTCTTGCTGGCTAGTATAAATAGCAACAAGAAACCAAAATATCAAAAGGTTTCAGTTATCATACCGGCATATAATGAAGAGGATACTGTAGCCAAAGTGGTTGGAGTAATCAAAAAGGTGTCGTTTGTAGATGAAATCATAGTTGTAAATGATGGATCAAGTGACAATACCGAAGAGGAAGCTATTAAAGCCGGAGCCGTAGTAATCAACCATGAAACTAATAAAGGAAAAGGTGAAGCCTTAAATACAGGTTTTAAAGAGGCCGAGTGCGACATCATAGCTTTTATCGATGCTGACATTTACAACTTGACAGCCAAAAAGGTAGAAGCCATGATAATGCCTATTCTGGAAGGCAAAACCGACATTACAAAAACCAAATTCGCACGTGAAAGCGGCCGTGTAACCGAACTTACCGCAAAACCTTTACTAAACTTTTTCTTTCCGGAAATTTCATTCGAACAGCCTTTAAGCGGTCAGTTTGCGGCACGTAAGGAAGTTCTAAAAAGGATTAATTTTGAAGTGGATTATGGAGTGGATGTAGGAATCGTCATTGACGCTGATGTTTTGGGAATCTCAATTACTGAAGTCGACATCGGTGCAATCCAGCATGACATGTCTCCATTGGCAGATCTGCATTTGATGGCCAATGAAGTTGTAAGAACAATCATAAACCGTGCAAACAAGTACGGAAGAGTGACAATGATTGATGAAATCGGATACGATATCAGAATGGCCATTGTCGGTTTATCACTTGTTATTTTAAGTATATTTACTGTATTTTTCGTTAGGTTTGTTCCTGTGGCCGTTGCGGCAGTACTCACACTGATCGGTATTATCGTGTCTTTATATTACATTATAAAAGTCATTATTAAATCACTCAGAATGTTCAGAAAGACACCAAAAAGAAATATGATAAAATCCTTTGTTAAAATTCACTTTCCACTGATAATTTCAATAATCATTCTCCTTTTGATGATATCAACATTCATTGGTGCAGCGCACTTCGAAAACGGAGTATTATCCATTGAACCGAACTCAAGAAACTTGATTATTTATGCTGATGACTCTCCAAGGGATAATGCAATCACCGTAAGAGGACCATACACAATAGATTCAGCAATCGAAAATGAATCGGACCAGATTAGAATGCCATCAGATGCAATGATGACATTAGGTATCAAAACAAACGATACAATGGTCATTTCAGGTTCTACATATACTATAAATGATACTCGTTCAGGAGAGAGTGATATCATAAGACTATCCAATGAAGCTAGAAAAGCACTGGATATCCAAACAGGCTCTGTAATTCAAAACAGCCGTTTGAAAGAAATATTTGAAGGTGTGGGAGTTCTTCACAGTTATGAAAGTGAAAACACAACCACAATAGAAAAATTAACAATTTCCTCAAGGGATAAAATGGGCTGTAACTTTGAAGTGTTCATGGACAATGAATCAATTGCAAACTCATTTGGAATATTCAGGGACAACTCCACATATTCCATCACTGTAAATGATGAGCTGGTCAAATCAGTGGATTACACAAACAACACATTCAGTGACTGTAATTTCACATATGATGGCCATAATTTTGAAATAAAATTCGTGGATAGAAACAACACTTCCATAAAACAGTTCGTAAGGTCAGATCAAGGCAATTTCTTAAATATATACATTAACGATGTTGAAAATACAAGTGATTAAAAAAAATAGTAAAATCTAAGAAAAATTTCTTAGATTATTTTTTGTCATATGCTTTTACAGCTTCTTCAACATCATTATAAAGTCCAAGAGCTGCAAGAGCACCTACTTTTCCCTGTTCGCCTGTAACGGCAATCAGAGGAATATTTAATTCTTGAGCAACTTTTTCTGCAGTTTCAACATCCATCATTCCTGATTTTGTTGCAATGGAATATTCCCTTAATTTTTCAGGAATATCCAACCCTTCCAAAATAGCTATTGCAGTTTTATCAGATAATGTATCCCTTTTAAGGATTTCAATTACCCTATTAATTAAATCCTCTTTTTTGGACTGCTCAACTGCAAAGGTCAATGCTATTGAAACACAGTTTTGGGTCTTGTGAGGGTTGTGTGGATACAATTGGACAATGATGTGGTCCAAATATTCAAAGCCTTCACCGGCAAGCTCTACGCCCAAGTTATGTGCCATAGTCCAGGTAGCGCCAGCATCTTTGGTATCTGTATCATCAACACCAATTACTACCTTTTCAAGTTTGGGAGTAACAACTGTTGCTTTTCCGGCTTTTGAACCTCCGCCAACTTCAATCAGTTCAACATATTTAACACCATCACCCATTCCTCTACACATTCCAGCTCCAACGCCTGCGCCTGCAAGGCCGGCATGGGTTACCTTGACCTCATCACCATCAACGACGATTTCATCAATGCCTGCAGCATTAAAACTGGCTTTCAGGTCCAATGGAGCTGAACCTACGTGGCATGAGTAAACATGTTTGTTTCCATCACGATAAGCTGAATCAATTAGTTCTGAATTGTTTCTGTATTGATTTAACAACCAATGAGACCCGGAAATACATGGATGATACTCGACGATTTCAACCTTATCGCCGTCAACCATGGTTAAAACTTTCTCATATGGTGCAATCCATGGATCTTGAAATTTTTCTCTTAATTCATTAGGTTTTAAAATTTCCATCGAATCACTAAATTTAGTCTTCTTCAAGTTCTTTTAATCTGTCGCACATTTTAATAGCTGCTTCAACTGCACTTTTTGCGTTTTTGACACGTCTGTGTGCATCTAATCTGGTCATTCCAGGTCCTGTAATACCTAAAGCTACAGGAGTATCATATTCAAGTGCTAAATCTGCAATTTTACGAGAAGCGTGTTGTGCCACGATTTGATCGTGGTCAGTTGCGCCTTCAATTACGGCACCTAAAGTGATGATTGCATCATATTCGTCTTTTTGTAATAATTTTTTAATTACAAGCGGCATATCAAATACGCCTGGAACAGCAACTACTTTTGTAATTTCGCAGTCCCTATTTTTAGCTTCTGCTTGAGCTAATTCTAACATCATCTGAGTTATATCATAATTAAATTCTGCAACAACTGCTGCAATTTCATATTTTACCATTTAAACTACCTCTTTTTATTTTATCCAAATATAATAAGTAAGAATCCTGCTACCCCACTAACTACCATAATGAATATGATAAATAGTGCCGCTAATTGCATTCTTGTCAATTTTTTGAAATCCATATTCTTCTGCTCCATTAAGTTTTATAAATAATCTTTAACTGCCTGAGCAACCTCCATAGTGGAAGCGTTTCCGCCCAAATCACCAGTTAAAATATTAGCATCATTTAATACTTTCAATATTGCTGCATCCAATTTGTCAGCAGCTTCATTTTCTCCAATGTATCTTAGCATCATTACGCTTGACAGCATCATTGCTATCGGATTTGCTTTTCCCTGACCGGCTATATCAGGTGCTGAACCGTGAACAGGTTCAAACAATGCGCCATCCAAACCAATATTGGCGGAAGGTATCAAACCGAGACCACCAACCAAACCGGCCCCTTCATCTGATAGGATATCTCCAAAGAGATTTGTGGTTACTATGACCTCGAAGGATTCCGGCTGAGTGATGAGATACATTGCGGTTGCATCCACATAAAAGTCCTCGGTTGCTATATCAGGATAATCCTTAGCAACTTCATAGAAAATTTCTTTAAACAAACCATCGCTTTTTTTAAGAACATTGGCCTTGTGAACAGCTGTTACCTTAGATTTATCGTTTTCACGTGCATAATTGAATGCAAAATCAATTATACGGCTTTCAGCTTCACGTGTTATGATACGTCTTGCTACAGCTCCTTCATCAGTATATTCCTCTTCATCAGCAATATACATACCTTCTGTATTTTCCCGAACAATCATGAAATCGATATTTTCAGACAATGCATTTGTATTAGGATACGCCTTTACCGGCCTTAAGTTGGCAAACATCTTCATCTCTTGACGTATTTTAACAATTACGTCCGCTGCAGTTTCACCGGCCGCACCGAATAGGCATGCATCTGCATTGCGAATGATATCAAGGGTTTCGCCCGGAAGGGCTGTGCCTGTTTTTTCAAGACATTCATCTCCGGCTTCGCCATAAACATAATCAAAATCAATATCCAAAGCATCAAGAACGAAAATCGCCGCTTCCATAACTTCCTTTCCAATTCCATCACCGGGAACGACGGCTATCTGATATTTATCTTTTGTTTTTGAGGTACTCAATCAAACCACCTTGCTCCAATATTTCTAACATGAATGGAGGTAACTTCTTAAAAGTTATTGACTCGCCATTCTCATTTGTTATTATGCCTTTGTCCATATCAACTTCAATTTCCTCTTGATTTTCTACCAGTTGTGAAATTCCAGGAGCTTCCAAGAGGGGAACGCCGACATTGGTTGCATTCCTATAAAAGATTCTTGCAAATGACTCTGCTATGACTGCAGAAACTCCGGCTCCCTTAAGTGCGATCGGTGCATGTTCACGAGAAGATCCGCAACCAAAATTCCTTCCGGCTACAATAAAATCTCCTTTTTTACATTTTTGATTAAATTCTGCATCCAAACCTTCCATACAATGCTCGGCCAATCTTTTTTCATCAGTATATATTAAATATCTTCCGGGAACAATGATATCTGTGTCAATATCGTCTCCAAATTTCCATGCAGTTCCTTTCACAATATCACTCCGGTGCAACAATTTTTCCTTCAATTGCTGAAGCGGCAGCTACAGCAGCAGAGGATAAATAAACTTTACCGTCAGGTGAACCTTGTCTTCCTTTAAAGTTTCTGTTTGAAGTAGAAAGGCTTACCTCTCCAGGACCTATAATTCCTGTGTGTCCTCCAAGACATGGACCGCAACAAGGAGCGGAAACAAGCGCTCCAGCTTCGACAAATATTTTAATTAATCCTTCATCGAGGGCTTTTGTGTAAACTTCCCTGGATGCTGGAATTACAAGCATTCGAGTATCTTTTGCTACTTTATTTCCTTTTAATATTTTTGCAGCAACTCTTAAATCACTTAACCTGCCGTTAGTGCAGGATCCTAAAAATACCTGGTCAATCTCTTGGTCGACTTCACTTACTGAACAAACATTATCGACATGATGAGGACAGGCAACCTGAGGCTCCAAATCACTCACATCAATATCTATTATATTAAGAGACGAGGAATCCAAATCTGTCTTAAAAATCTGATATGGTTTATTTGAGCGTTTTTCAACATAATCAATAGTTTTTTTATCAGGCTCTACCAAACCTGTCTTTCCACCCATTTCAATAGCCATATTGCATAAAACCATCCTTTCAGATATGCTCATGTTTGATACTGTCTCACCAGCAAATTCACATGCCTTGTAAGTTGAACCGTCAGCACCTACCTGGCCGATGATATTCAAAATCACATCTTTGGCATAAACATTATTCTGGAGTTCGCCGGTTATTTCAAAACGATTTGTTTCAGGGACTTTAAACCACAAATTGCCCTCAGCAAATACCATAGCCATGTCGGTTGAACCAATACCGGTTGAAAATGCACCTAAGGCACCATGAGTACATGTATGAGAATCAGCCCCAACAATAACTTCCCCAGGTACAACATGACCCATTTCCGGAAGTATCTGATGGCAAACACCTGCATTTACATCATAAAAATTTTCTATTCCTTGCTGTTTAACAAAGTTTCTCATGATGAGATGATTGTTGGCTGAATCAATTGAGTCTGCTGGAACCTGATGATCGAAAGGAATGACTATTTTTGATGGATCCCAAACCTTTTCAGTACCAATTTTTTCAAAAGATTCTACTGAAAGAGGTCCAGTTAAATCATGTATCATAGCTACATCAATATCAGCTATAACTATATCTCCAGCTTCAACATTACTTTTATCGGCTGCTTTAGCTAATATTTTTTCAGACATTGTTGGCATATTTTTAACCTCTTAATAATGATAAATATATGTATTTTATAAAATATATAAGTTAGTCCCATAATGAAAAAAATGCAATTTTTAACTGATTTTAATATTTATATATAATATTAGACATACTAATATTATGAGCTCATTTTTGGATAGATTTAAAAAAAACGAACCCCCTATTGTAGAGGAAGAAACCCCAACCTGGGAAGATAGGGATTATTGGATTTCAATTTTACAGAAAATAACTTATCCTGTTTTAAATAACTTATCAAAAGGTAGTTTAAGGAAAAACATGCCTTACGAATCCACAAGCCCTGAAGGGCAAAAATTCTCATACCTTGAAGCGTTTGCACGGGTATTCAATGGAATTGCTCCATGGTTGGAACTTGGACCGGACAATACTGAAGAAGGTATTCTTCGTGAAAAATACATTCGCGTGACAATAAAAGCTATTTCCAATGCAGTAAATCCGAACAACAATGATTATATTTTTGCTGTCGAACCTAAACAGTCATTAGTGGATGTTGCTCTATTTGCACAAGGGTTACTTAGATCCAAAAATCAAATCTGGCTCAATTTACAAATGGATGATCAGGCAAGAATTATTCGTGAGCTCAAAAATACCAGGGTTATAGCACCTTATGAAAATCATTGGCTGTTATTTACATCCATGATTGAAGCCGCACTTCTGGAATTTACAGGCGAATGTGATAAAGAACGTTTAAGCTACGGTATTCGCAAATTTATAGATGAGCTATATATGGGAGATGGAATCTATTCTGATGGTTCACAGTTTACTGTAGGATATTTCAACAGCCTAGTAATCCACCCTATGTTGAATGACATCCTTAAAGTAATGAGGAAATATGGACTCAGTGAGGGTGAATTTTTAGATGTCCAGTTAATGAGATCATCCAGATTAGCTTCACAGCTGGAAAGGATAATTTCACCGGATGCAACCTATCCTCTTTTAGGCCAATGCCTGTCATATCGTTGCGGAGTTTTCCACCTGCTTTCACAGGCGGCACTGTTGAAAATATTGCCTAGAAACATTAATCCGGCTCAGGTCAGGTCTGCACTAACAGCAGTTATTAGAAAACAATTTGCTGAAAATCAGAACTTTTCCGCCAATGGCTGGTTGCTTGTCGGAGTAAACGGTTCACAAATAGACATTTCTGAAAGTGACATCAATACTGGAAGCCTTTACTTCTGCTGTACCGTATTTTTACCATTAGGATTAAGAGACGATGATCCGTTTTGGAACTCTCCATCTGCAGAATGGACAAGTGTGCAAGCATGGAAAGGACATCCTATTCAAAAAGACCAATCAATTAATTTTTAGATATTTCCCAAGTGGATATTTTTTATCCCCTTATTTTTTGCTATTTCTTTTGCTTTATACAATATTTCAGGATTTGTTGGTGAAATATCATTCATTTTATAATATGGAAATGCTCGTGTGAAATGAACCGGAACTTCAGGAGCCAACTCATCGACAACAAAATCACATAATTCAGAAATCTCATCTTCAGAATCATTATGGTCATTTATCAATAAATTTGTTATTTCCAAATGTTTCCCTTCAAGATAAACTCTTCTGATATTATCCAAAACTATGTCCAAATCGGCGCCGCATACTTTTTTATAAAACTTTTGTGACATTGATTTTAAATCTATGTTGAATGCATCGACAAATGTTAAAATTTCTTCTGTTGACTTATCCGAAAAGTATCCGTTTGTTACGTAGATGATTTTCAAGTTTTTGCTTTTTGCCAAAAGAGAAGTTTTTTTGTTGAATGGCATGTGTATGGTAGGTTCATTATATGTCCAAGCAATTGACTTGCAATCGTATCTAAGTGCATTTTCCACAATGCCCTCTGGTGTTATTTCAATACCCAGGGAATTTTTATCATACTCCTGTGAGATCATATAGTTCTGGCAATGCAAACATGTCATGTTGCATCCAAAACCCCCTATTGAATAGGTAAATGTGCCAGGTAGAAAATGATAAAGAGGCTTTTTTTCAATAGGATCTGGACTCAATGAAGAAACAATCCCGTATGATTCATCAAAAAGTTCCCCGTTAATATTTTTGTGCTGTCTGCAGATTCCAGATTTGCCATCGGCAATTTTACAATAGTTTGCGCAAATCTCGCATCTGATTTTTTGTGTCTTTGAACTTTTCTTATACAAATCATTACTCACTAACATAATGCTCATAACCCCTGTTTTCAATTCTTTCAACAAAACCGTTTTCCAATGTTAATTCAACCACATCGGAATCTGTAACTTCACCAATCACCTTATAGTCAATAGCCAGTGTATCCAAATTATCTTTTGAAATGGTGAAAAGCAATTCGAAATCCTCGCCTACATGAAAAATCTTATCCAAATAATCAAGTCCCAGATTTTCACAAATCTGTTTATACTCATCAGAAATGCCCAGCAAATCTTCATAAATCATGAATCCAAAATTATCCTTTTTAATCTCATACAGTTCGCTTGCAAGTCCATCTGTAATATCAGTGGCTGAAGTTGCAAAATCCTTTAAAATCTGACCTTCCTTAACTCTGGCAATAGGTTTTAAGGCCTTGTTAGTGTAAATATTATCCAAAGTTTCCAGTTCAAAACCGAGTGCGGCAAGGCCAATATCTCCTGTGACGGCTATCAAGTCACCTTTTCCATAGGTATCTTTCATCAAAGGATTCTCGCATACTCCAAGGGCAGTACCCGAAATAATAATTTCAGATGCCTCATTTGTATCCCCACCAATCAGCGGAATTGAATAGAAATAGCAGGCTTCAAGGACTCCTTGAATAATTTCTTTAAAAGAATCAACATCCAAATCCTTTGGCATGGCAATTGCAAGTAAAAATCCGATTGGTTTAGCCCCCATGGCCGCAAGGTCACTCACATTAACTGTAACCGACTTAAATCCCATGTTGAAATAAGACATGTTGTCTGGAAAGTGCCTTGATTGGATGAGCATGTCACAAGTGGAAATTAAGTTAGTATCACTAAATTGGGTAATGGCCGTGTCATCAGGAGTTATATGTTTAGAATTAGCGATAATATAGCGAATAAGTTCTTTTTCACCAATATCTGAGACTTTTATTGTCATGAATATTAGTATAAACTTTAAAATAAATATAGTTATTCAAAAAAAGTAAATAAATTTCAGAGCTATAAGTGCTCTGAAACTCTGTCTTTTATTATTTCATACATACGTTTGTCGATTCCAAGAGGATCGGTTAAAACGATTTCACCATCAAATTCAAAGCTTTCCTCTTCATCATCATGATGGTGGTGATGATGATGTCCGTGACCGTGTCCATGGCCGTGATCATCGTGTCCGTGATGGTGGTGATGATGATGCCCGTGACCATGGCCCTCGACAGATTCAGGGTCAAAATCACTTTCAATACCAAGCATTCCTGGAATGTCCCTTTTTGTATGCAATCCATGAGCTACAAATACAGGTACAACAATGATTTTTTCCAAATCGTTTTCAGAAGTTAATTTGTTGATAGTTTCCGGTATGCCCGGCTTTCTGATTTCCATAAACCCATATTCAACAGGCATATCTGGAAATTCTTCTTTATACATTTCTTTATAAGCTTTAATTACTTCTTCACCATCATCCAATCTAGAACCGTGGCTTAAAAGTAAGATTCCTGTTTTTTCAGACATATTTTATCATCCGTTAATTGATTATAATTAATTTTTGAGTTAAATATTTTTAAGTTATCTTGAAAAAATAATTTTTCAAAAAAAATATGAAAAATTATAATTTTTCATCTATCATAGCAACCAAAATATCTATTAAAATATCATCGGCCTTAATAGGTTCCGGATAAAGAATTTCCCCGTCGAACTCTACAGGAGTCAAATCATGGGTATGGTCATGACCGTGTCCGTGTGAATGGGAATGTTCATGCTCATGAGCTTCCAAAAATCCTAAAATATGTGGAATATCGTGAGTTGTATGCATTCCAGGAGCTATAAATATCGGTACAACAACTAATCTTTCCAAATCGTTCTCATCGACTAATTTATTGATTGATTCCGGTATGCTAGGTCCGCACAGTTCCATAAATCCAAAACTTGATGGCAAATCACAAGTCTTTTCGAACTTATTGTACAATTCAGTAGCAAATTCCTTGTTATAGTTTAATCTTGAACCATGGGTTACAAGTAAAATTCCGGTTTTTGCTTCATCAGCCAATTCAGATTCCTTTAAAGCTTCCTCAATTCTTTTATCAATGATATCCAAAAGTTCATCACGCGGTCCGATTGGGCCCAATAACATTATTTCGCCGTCAAAATCAACATCATCGGCTATTGATAAGTAATGTTCAGGCGGATAATTTCCATCAGGACATCTCGGATCAACTTCCAAAGGTTCTAAACCTAACAGAGTTGGTATATCAATATTGGTATGTATCCCCGGAGCTAAAAATACAGGAAGTGCAATGATTTTATCTAAATCATCGACCTGTTCCTTTAGTATTTCAACCGCTCCTGAAATAGTAGGCTCAGACACTTTCATGTATCCTATTTCTGTTGCTATTCCTGTTTTTTTAATAAATTTGTCTTTTATTTGTGTGAAAGTTTCTTCAGCATAAGGTAAAGTACTTCCATGACTTACTAAAATAACAGCGGTATTATTTGATAACTTTGAATTTATATCCATAAGAGATTACTCCGTCTTTTCCATCCTCTCTGATTCTTCTAAATACCATTTCTACATCGTCACCAATTTCAATATCATCAACATCACAGTCTACAAGCTGGGATGTTAATTTTGCACCTTCTTCAAGTTCAATTACTGCAACTGCATAAGGTGCTGATTTTTTGAAATCGTCTGGTGCTGATCTAATTACGGAATAGGTATATATTTTACCTTTTCCACTAAATTGGAATGGCTCTAGATTTCCTTTTCTTCTGCAATTAGGACAGACAACACGAGATGGGAAAAATAATTCACCACATGTGGTACATTTTGAACCAACAAGATTATATCTTTGTTGTATATGACGCCATGTTCTTACAGTATCAGACATGTAAATCCTCCATATATTTTCAATATGTATAATATTGATTCAATAATATAAATAAGTATTTTTTTTATTACTCATTTTAGGATATTTGCAAATATGTAATAACATAATTGCACCTTTTCATACAGTCGCACTTCAAAAATAAACTTATGAATTCTCACCATATTTCTAATAATGAAAATCGATTCGAATGGTAATTTAATACTAGGTACTACTGTTATACTGATAGCAACATTGTTGTTAATTGCAGTTTTTGTTTTTACGACCATAAATTATATTGAAAATGAAAATATCGATTCTCAGGAGAATGATAATTTCAAATATATTGTGGATGACTACTCAAATAATATAGAGGTTTTAGGTAGACAGTCACTCGAAGATGCGTGTGACAAGGTTTTTAAAACGTTTAAACTGATGGATAGTGAAGATCAAATCAAGAAATATCTAAACAAAAAATTGAATGCTAAAAATGAAGAGTTTAAAGAGAAATATGACATTGAAATACATTCCGATACGGTTGCTGTCGAAAGCACAGACAGCCCATGGAAAGTACTGTTCAAGGTCAAATTGAACATTATAAAGGATAACAATCACTTCAGCAAGATTGTTGAAAAAAACGTTTCGATTGAAGGGCTGAGAGACCCATTGCCTATTGCCAAATTGGGTGTGGCATCAGGAATCTTTATAATGGGAGACAAAATGAACTATAAAAATGCGCTAACCCGTTATTTGAAGCTCAGAGATTTGGACTCACCCTTTTCATACGCATTTGCAACCACACCACTGACAATCAAGAAATGCCCATATGACCCATACACTCACCATGGAGATCCCGGAGTATTGGATGACTGTCTTGATAAAGGATATTTTCATGAAAGCGCTGACGGAAGCTGTTATTTATGCAGACTGGAGGGAAAGGGAACATGCCCACATTATGGAATGGAAGTCTTTATCCAACCGCATACGCCACTTACGAACGATTCAATCTCCTGTTCAGACCATGTAATTTTCCATGACCATTATACAGGCCAAAAAATAGACAAACTTGACATTAACAGTCTGATTTTAGATAGTTCCCACAGGAAAAAATATGGATTGGGTGATGACGATGGACAGTAGGGGAAACGCTGCAATCGAAATAGCAATCGTAATGATTGTCGTTATGATGATTGGAGCTGTGGTTTTAAATCTATCCCAATCAATGAACCAGAAGGCAATTGAAGCAAATGAAGCTGAAAACACTGAAATATTGATAAGTGAAGTAATAGACAATCTAATCAACAATCCTGGAATCCCTGAAAACTGGCATGAATATGGGAAGGGAACTCCCGGCCTTGCAATAGGAAATGAGCATGAAGAAACAATATCGAACAGCGTTTCATATCAGAAATTTCTTGCACTTAATAAAAATTACAAAAAACTTGTTAGCGAAAGATTATTTGACTCAAAAGTTAAAACATCGATTGAACTGGTTCCGTTGGAGAGTAGCATTTCAAGTGTAAAAATAGGTGACACAGATGAAAAAGGAAATGTTTTTTCAGCGCATCGTCTGGTAAAATGTGATTTTTTTAAAAAATATGTCATAAATGATTTTAAAATTCCCGGAAAATGCAATCATGGCCATAAACAGGATTCCCATAGCTGCAATTATTTCAAAATATTTAAAGGTAATCTAAAGAACTCCGATTACTATCTGATTGTTGATAAAAATGAGAAAAGTGATTTACGCTATATGGTAGATACCACAAGAGTCGTCAAATCTAGATACTGGCAATCTCCACAAAGCGATATAATCCATCTCAATGATGAAATTAACTTTTATGATGATACAAGTGCCGTCGTATTCATTCATTTCGACAAACCAAAACCCAAGGCTGTATTGATATCCGTTCCGAAATCGTTTAAAATCAACGGCCTGAATTATGATTATTTCAGAACCAATGATTGTGATTTAATCCTAAAAGCCTGGTATTAGATTAAAGCACCTAAAATAAGCAGGGATATGGATATTAATATCAGACTTGAAATTGAATCTGTAACACTGGTTGAAATTGGAATAACTATATTGTCCGGGTCCAAATTATGGTTATATGAAGTAATGGAAATGAAATAAACCAAAAAGACCATTACCAAAATCAATAAAAGGCCGGATAATGTACTAATTTCAACTATATTTACAAAACCAACACCGATTGAATTTAATATGATTGAAGATGCTTCAGCTATAATTCCTATTGTAGGGAACATGATAATGCCTAAAATAAAGCAGATTATAAAATTATGAAGTGTATTTCCCTTTGGCAACTTTAAAGGTTCAATCAAACCTGAATGAAGACCGGAAGATAATCTTGCTCCTAAAATACTTATTAAACTTCCGCTTTCTCCTGAAAATAATGGAAGCAAAGTAAGCAAACTCGGATTTGTAAGCAATGTTTCAACTGAACTGTTTAAAATTCCCCCTGCAGAACCTCCTAAAAAGGAGCATAAGAGCAGTATTGGGGTGGACTGTTTCAAAATTGTTTTGGTCTCATCTGATAATCTGTAACAGTGAACAAAACCTATTAAAACTACAATCAAAATTAAGACAAAAACTGCAAATTTAACAATGAAATTTACATTTAACAATCCTAAAATAAAAATTGAAGCAATAATCGCAGGTAAAGTAAACAAATCTCCAAATGCCGCAATTATTGGACTTGTAATGTTGTCCGGATCCCAGCCATGTTCAAAACTTTTAAATGAAACGAACATGGTAATCGGCAGCATAATCAAATTTGAAATTATTCCGGCAAGTGTACATATCAGAATAAAATCGACCAATCCCATTGATGGATAATTTAAAACAAAACAGAAAAACTTACCGACTATTCCCAAAAAGATTGAAAGTACCAATGTTAAAACAAATGAGGAAAATATGTTGTAGTTTAACTGCTCTGAGAACTTAAATTCGGGTGAAATAAGACCAATGTGCAGGTTTGTAGATAATCTGGAAGCGAAAGAACCAAAAATGTTTCCCCTCATTCCAATAGCACCTGGAATAATAACTAATAGTCCTGGAAAAGTTTCAAGGAAAAATGTCATGTTTCCCAGAATTATACCAGCAATCAAATCACCAAAAGCACAAATTAAAAGTGCAATTAAACCTTCTTTTATTGTGGAACTGTGATCTTCAAAAAAATCAGAAAATGCAGTCATAGATAGTGAACTGCGAATCCTCTTCTGTTTGTCTTTCACAAGTATCACTACCCATAATCATTTTTATCACTCTATCTAATCGTCTTCATCTTCCAGCTCATCCGGAATGTCCTCTAGTGAACATGCTCCAGCGGCTAGCTTTTCAAGTAAATCTCCACCTTCATCTGTTCCTTTCAATATCAAGGTATCACCAGGTAAAAGTGTAGTTTTCTTGTCAGGTCCATAAATCCATGATGAACCTCTTCTTATAGAAATAACTCTCATACCAGTACGGTTAACTAAAAGCAAATCTCCTAATGTATTATTTGCCAAATCTGAATTTTCATCAACTACAACTCTAACGATAGTTTTATCAGATTCTTCCATAACCATTTTAAATACTGGATGTGGTTTAAAACCTTTAATAACCAAATCGGCTAAATCCTTGGCAGCATTTGCAATACTTTCTGCGGCTTCCGCAATTTCGAGCAATGCTGTTAATTTTTCTGCATCCTCATATGATCTAGCTGCAACCAGGGATTCTTTTTTAATTTCATAATTCATTACATTAACTTCATTTTCTAAAGCAAGAACTTCTTCTGCTGCTGCTTTACTGTTAAATAAAATAGCCGAGTAAGCTAAATCAACCATTAGCTCCGACATGTTTTTCATTTCAATTAATAAATTTTTGATTGACACTTGACCCACCTAAAGATCATTTGGATTTGTATTTAATAAACAAGCTCTTCTAAGCTTCAATAAATTTTTTTTCTTTGATTTTAAATCGTCTACCTCTTCTAAAAGATTTTCCAATGGCTCTCTTAAATATTCAACTGTCTGCTTATCATGCAACCACATGCAGTCTTTACAGTTCCAGACATTTTTACCTTTAATCCAGCTTCCTCCAGTAGAAGAGTCTCCGCAAGGATAAAACGGACAATAGCAGAAATCGCAATACTGGCCATCATAGTGACATGGATAAAATTCACAGTCCCTGTTTGGGCCATGGGGGATTTCGCCATTTAAAAATTTTTCATAATGATTTTGTGATAAAGGATGAATTTGAGACCTGATTACATATCCTCTAGGAGTTATCAGCTTTCCATCCTGAATATAAGTTAAGTCATTTCCGACAATCAATGTACATGACATGTTGACAATGTCTTCTGTTAAGTCCTTAACCTTAACAATTGTTTCCTTTGCCGGTTCATAAGTGCTGTCCACAATACCAACCAAAGCATCATCGCCTTTAATGTCTATTACACATTGTTTAAAACGTCTGAACGGTTCTTTTCGGGTTTTACTTATAGGATTGTAAATGGCAACTATAAGATTCGCTTCAAGGGCGTGCCTTAACTTTGTCTCAATTTCAGACAAGGGGGTTAGGATATTACTCAAACTAATAGCGGCAAAATCATGTAAAGGTGCTCCGAGCTTTGCTGAAGCGTAATTCAGTGCAGAAACACCAGGATAGACTTTAACCTCAATGTTCTGTGAGTATTTGCTTAGGATTTGATATAAAACATTGGCCATTCCAAATACACCAGGGTCTCCGGAACTAATCAATGAAACTGTCTGGCCATCCAAACTTTTTTCAATAGCCATTTCAGCTCTGGATATTTCATCACCCATACCTTTTTTGATAATTTCCTTATCGGCTGTTAAATCTTCAATTTGGTTGATGTATTTTTTGTAACCGATTATAACATCTGACTCTTCTATAGCTTTTAATGCTCCCAAAGTCATGTTTTCTCTATTTTGACCAATCCCTATTACATTAATCATAATACCATCCTAGTACAATTTCAAAACAGAATTAATTGTTACTGTATTCCTGTCCACATTCAAACCTGTTCCCTTATAAGCCGCCTTTCCATATGCTATAATTTTATAGGAAGGGTCCTGACTAATAATGATTTGTCCGGATGTAGAATTTGGAGAAGCGTATCCTAAAGCTTCAATTGTTACATTGAATTCACTATTATCAGTGTCTTCATATGTAGTAACATTTATAGATTCGTAATTAATTCCATCCACTTGTGACAGCTCTTCCAGCCGCAAAGCTATATCTTTTTTATTAGAAATGGTAACAGGAGTAGGATCTTTAATCAAAACTTCATTAACTTTTTCAGGGCTGAAAAACCCAGTTATTTTTGAAATTTGCATATCTATTAATCCTTGGATATTTGGGGCTTCAGCAGTGACTATTGTGTATGAACCGAAAAGTCCCAATTCAAAGAATACAACAAATAATACAATGATTAAAACAATTCTTACTATCTTATTCGCCATCTTATCACTATCATTATAATGTAATTTACAATAATAATGTAAAATCTATTTTTAATATATAATAAATATAACTATATTTAATGCAATCCACATGAATTTTTCAATTTTACATTAAGATATCTGATTTACAAATTGAAATTCTCAAAGTTTATTAACATAGAAAATTAAAATTTTAATTAATATGTCAACTAATAAAATTCTATTAAAATTTGCAAAAAAAGGGATAAACCTATCACCTGAAGCTTTTAACAAAGTAATTAATGCTGAAAATCCTCTAGATTTTGCATCAACATTAATAGTTAAATTAAAAAGCGATAAATTTTCATCAAAGGATTTAGTTTCAGTTAGTGGTGAAACTGTCGATAAGCTTTCTGGTATTACTAAAAAAAATGATGACAACTCTCAAAAATCATTAATACCGGATACTCAAGTTGATAAAAAAATTGAAACGCCACAAAAGATTGAAAAAACAAATTCAACACCTCAAAAGCCAATTGAAACAAAGGCAAAACCTGTAAAAACCGAAAAACAGGTAACACCACCTAAAACACCTGAAAACGTATCTTCAATTGAAAGCCTAAAAAAGGATAGCGATCAGCCTGAAAAACATGTCAACAAGATAATTGAACAGACAAGTGAAACTGTAAAAGACGAAAAAATTCAGTTTAAAAGAAATTTAAACAAGACAAATGTTGAATATGATTTCAAAATCATACAGGATACAAGTAAAAAATCATACACAAGCGGTGAACTTGAAAACCTGATTGCATATTTCAAAAGCAGATATGAAAAATTGGCAAATATCCTATCAAAACGACCAGAACTCAGAAGCTATACAAAAATCGCTGACATTAACGATTCCATGGACAGTTTAAGTTTGATTGTGATGGTTCGTGAAATACGTTCAAGTAAAAACGGCCATAAAATCGTTGAACTGGAAGATGATACCGGAACAATTTCAGTATTATTTTCCCAAAACAATGAGGAACTGTTTGCAGATGCAGAAAAACTTGTTAGGGACGAAGTTATTGGTGTTATAGCTAACAAAAGTGATGATAAAGGCTTTGCTTTCGGTCAGCAGATTATTTTCCCTGGAGTTTTGAGAGTTCCAGAAAAGGAAATGGACTTTGGAATAGTATTTTTGTCTGATGTGCACATCGGAAGCCTTACATTTCTGGAAGATGCATTCTTAAGATTTATTGACTGGATTAACTGTGATTTCGGTACAGAAGAGCAAAGAAGAGTTGCAGAAGATATCAAATATCTCATCATCGGTGGAGATATTGTGGATGGTATTGGTGTTTATCCAAACCAGGACCAGGAACTCGCAATTAAGGATATTACACAGCAATACAATGAAGCTGCCAAATTTTTAGGAAATATTAGAAGCGACATCAAGATAATTATTGCTCCAGGAAACCACGATGCATCAAGGGTTGCTGAACCGCAGCCTGCTGTTCCTGAAGAATATGCAAAAGCATTATATGAACTCGACAACGTTGAATTCATTTCAAATCCGGGTGTTGTTTCTCTCGACGGTATAAACGTTCTGATTTACCACGGCCGTAGTTTTGACGATCTGGTAATGGCCGTTAAAGAATTCACTTATGAAAAGAGCGATTTGTTAATGGAAGAGCTGCTTAAAAAGAGACATTTAGCTCCAATTTATGGAGAAAGAACTCCATTAGCTTCAGAACTTGAAGATTATCTTGTGATTGATGAAGTGCCTGATATTTTACATACAGGCCATATTCACGTTAACTCTTATAGAAGATTCAATGGAATTCACCTAATAAATTCCGGAACTTTTCAGACACAAACCAGTTTTCAAAAAATTCACAATATTGAACCGACCCCTGCGGAAGTTCCAGTTATTCATAAAGGACAATATAAGCATTTTAAATTTCTATAGAGGAATTATATGGAAAAGAATATTCAAGAAATTATTGATGTTGGAAATAATATTTATGCCAAAAATCTTGTTTCAGGCAAATCAGGAAATATTAGTAAAAGGATTAAAGGATCATATGGTGACATCATCGCCATAACACCGACCCTAAAGTCATTGTCAAACCTTAAACAGGAGGATATAGTGCTTGTCGATTTCGATGGAAACATATTAACTCAAGGCAAACCTTCATCTGAAGTGAATATGCATCTTGAAATATATAAAAAAAGACAGGACGTGAACGGAATAGTTCACACTCATTCACCTTATGCGACCGGATTTGCATTTTCAAATAAGAAAATTAAACGTCTGGAAGGTTTTGGAGAAATAAAAAAACCGTATTTACCTTCAATTGATTATTATAAGCCAGGCACTATTGAACTGGCAAACAGTGTCGGTGAAAATATTGCAGATGATGATGTTCTTATTTTAAAAAATCATGGTGTTATTTGCGTAAGTGAAAATTTAAAAGAAGCTGAATCTCTTGCAGTATTTGTGGAGGAATCTGCAAAAACTCAATTTGTTACATTGTGTTTAAATTCAGTTGAAGATATTATTTAATCTTCATCTGAAATTACATTAGTTTTATTTCTGTTGGCTAATCCTTCTTCAATCATTTTAAGGATTAAACCTGATAATGAAGTATCTTCATCGATTGCTATTTTTTTCAATTCTTTTTTCAAATCCTTTGGTAAATTAATAGTAGTTTTGCTTATATCTGACATGTATAATAATTCATTTTAATTTAATATAAATTTTTCTACACAAAATTTGATTTTACCAAAAAATATTTAAAGTGATTGCGAACAAATATAATGTTAATATATATTTGACTTATTTTTATATAATTATTTTTGGAGGAGTATTATGAGTAATCAAACTATCGATGAAGTATGTGATATACTTGAATATATTTCAGATAATAACACTGTTCCTCGTAACATTCGAGAAGCAGCAAGTGAATCTAAAGATTTATTAAACGACGAAGAACAGGACCAATCCGTAAGGATTAGTACAGTTTTAGGCAAATTAGACGAAATCAGTAATGATCCAAATATACCAGTTCACGCAAGAACTTTAATTTGGGAAGTTCTCTCTAAATTAGAATCCATCTAATTTTACTTTTTTTTATTTTATTATTACTTTGAAGTGGCAATTGCTATAGTCACACCATCATAAGAAGTTTTTTTATAAATTAGTTTTGAATCAAAACCTGCCATTATCAGTGCTGACGGTTCACAAACGCCCCATATTCCAAATTTAGATTTTACAAATTCTGATTTTTGCACATCTTTTGATTCGAAAAGTTTCAATCTATCCAAATCAACAAATTCGACTGGAATATCTAAAAAATCAGATAAATTTAAAATTCCCTTTTCGTCTTTTTTGATTTCTGCTGAAGTTAACAGATTAACTCTTGATTTATGGATATTCAAATCATATATTGATTTTAAAAATCCGTCCAATATCTTTTCACATTCCTTTCCACGTCTGCAACCAATTCCAACAACAATCTTTTTTTCTCTTAAGATTATTTCATGCCCATCAATGCATGCATGTATTTCATCAGGATTAACATCAGTTGAATAATTTATTGAAACATGAATTTCAAGTGTATTCTTTTTAAGATACTCAAATAAGTAATCAAAATTTTTATTTGGATTTAATAACAGTGAAATCTCTTCACCTTCCAATATTGCCTTGTTGAAATGCAAAATTTCTTTTGTATTGTCAATGTTCAAATAAAGATCTTTAGCGAGAACATCAATACCTAATTTTTTGTTAACATCTGTTGAAGTGGTTATAACTGGAGTAGCATTAATAAGATTCGCTATTTTGTTTGTCAATTCATTTGCTCCACCCAAATGCCCGGACAATGTTGAAATTACAAAGTTTCCATTATCGTCAACATTTATGATAGCTGGGTCTGTAACTTTCGAATCAATCAGAGCTGCAATTGACCTTATCAGTATTCCGGAAGCCATAATTGCAATTATGGCATCATATTCAAAAAATGCTAAAGATAAATGTTTTTTAACATTTTTATGGAATATATCACATTTGATGACAGTTGAATCATTGTCCAATTTTTCTTTTATATCAAATGCCAGCTTTTCACCTTTATCCGAAACTGAAACGATTGCAATTTTCATAATACCACATAAACAACAGTTAATAAAACTAAGATTGTTAAAGTAAATAAAATAATTGATAATTTTGATAAGTTGACCGCTTTGGTAATGTCATCTTTATCAATGCTTTTGTTTGGATTTCCCAAAATGTAAGTATCCTTTTTTATCAGTTGTATATCCAATGCTCCTGCTGTTGTTGCCATAGTATAACCTGAATTCGGACTTGGACATTTTCTGGCATCCCTTCTCATTATTTCAAAGCTGTTTTTTCCATTCAACTTCAACAAATAGGCCGAAATCACAACATATATTCCTGCAATTCTGGAAGGAATGTAATTTAGAACATCATCTATTTTAGCCGGGAAAAATCCTATATGAATAAGCTCTTCAGATTCATATCCTACCATTGCGTCAAGCGTATTGAAAAGTCTGTATAACATTGGAATCAGCAGCAAATAAAACAGTTGATTGTTAAAATCAAAAATAATAATTATTATTCCAAAAATCGCATAATAAAATATCGGAGCAACATAGGAATCTGTTATGTTTTCTGTGAGACTTTCAATCACTGCAGAAACAATGAAACCTTCTGTCAACTCATCAGTGCTTCTGCTTACCAGATATGAAACAGATTTTCTTGCTTTGTCAATACTTTCATCCAAATCCTTTTTAACATCCATTGCAGTCTTTAACAACATATTGATTGAATATGATGATGAAAGTAAAACAGAAAATATAATAAAAAACAAAACAACATTCAATGAAGATATAATATAAATTAAATATAATATAACACTTACACTTGCAATACAACACACTACTAATAGCAATCCTGACATTTTGTTTCTAATATTTATAAATATTTTTTTAAAAAAAGATATGAAAGATCCCATCAAAACAACAGGATGTATTCTTGTTGGAAGTTCACCCGCCACAACATCAATTGCAAGTGAAAAAACAAATGCTAATATAATAAACAAAAATAAATTCAATGAAACAATGTTACTTGTTTTCATCAAGATTATATCATTTATTAATTTATTATATTCAATCATACTTTATTATATATATTAATAAAAAAATAAATAATTTATTATAAAAATTAGATGATGATACTATGGATATTGAAGAACAAATAAAACAATGGTTACTTGACGAGGATTGTTTAAGGGAAATGAAATATGATGAAAATGCTGATTTTCATTTCATAGTTGAATTTCCTAAAGAAAACATAATGGATGTTGTCAGGCCAAAAGGTAAAGATTGTATAATTATTGCCTGCGCAACCCAGGTTGCACCTCAGCATGTAAGTCTCATGCAGGCAGCTGACATTGAAATCCAAAAAGATTTCATTCTGGATTTGAATTTTGGATTGAATAACTTTTTAGTTGATTTTGAACTTCAAATCAATCAAAACATATTACAACAATTTGTCATTACAGATCAAATATTCTTTGATGGTCTTACAAAAGATTCATTCATCAGAACTTTGAAAAGAGTTTTTAAATCAAAATTACATTGTATCTGGTTGATTGACAAAACATTCGGAAGACTTCCTGATATGCAACCTGCTTCCAATGAAAACGATATGTTCATCTAAAGAGGGAGAGGTCCTCTTCAAGTGTAACGTTTTTGCGGATATATTCAAGACTGAAGGGGTATATTTCAACTGTAAACACTTGAAACATATCTCTCTTATTTGCTTTTATTTTTTTATTTTAGTTCATGTAATCTGTTTTTGAAAATTTTTTAAAATTGAAATTTTAAATTTTATTTTTTTACACTTGAAATGCATGTCTCGATTTTCGCTCGTCGCATGATTTTGTTTACACTTGCAATGCACCTCTCTGTCTTAGTTACAAATTATGATAAATTTTTTAAAAGTCATGCTTTTTAAGCTAAATACGGCCGTATTTTCACTAGTTTTCTTTATAATTTACACTTGAAATCATTATCTTATATTTGAAATAGTTTTGTTTCATGTTTTATTTTAACTTAAATTAAATTTATTTGTTTACTGATTAAAATCAAATTATCTATTTTTATTTGATAATATGTGATTTTTGATATTTATTTTAATTTTTAAGATGTTTCAA
>NZ_JAZQIJ010000233.1:0-5292 GCF_045541095.1 Methanobrevibacter sp. | reverse complement strand
TTTTGCTTTTTTAAACTTGGTTATCGTTGAAAAAAGTTTTGATTAACTTTGTCATTTATTAGTTTAGATTTCATTGGTATTTAAAGTTCTTCAGAGAGCATTTGATAAGTAATTTTTTGTGCAATTCATCCATGACCTAAGAGGTCATGGTATTCTTGCATTATTAAGATAAATTATTTATTAAACTTGGAAGATATTTATAAATGGTGAGAATATGGCAGATTTAAATTTCAGCGATGAACAGATTCAGGTTACTCCGATTATTCTCTTTATTGACTACGTCAATATACAGTACAACAATTATCTCAAAAAGAACTTCAAGAACCTGACACCAAGGGATTTCACATACCTTGCGAACATATTTTATCGTCATAACATGTCACAAAGGGATTTGGCAGATTTGTTAGGGGTTTCTGAAGCGAATGTAACTCAAATCATAAAGAGACTTGAAAAAACAGGGTATATCAAAAGAAAATGTGATGAAAACAACAAAAGCCGTAAAATTGTCGAATTGACAGAGGATGGAAAACTGGCAATATTTACATTGTTAAAGGCAGTATATGAATGGGAAGCAAAACTGTTTGAGGGATATTCCGCAGAAGAAATTGAAAAATTCAAGATTATGCTTTACGAATTTTCTGAAAAATCAACATATCCCTAAACAGATAAATAGTATTGGAAATAAAATATTCATATTGGACTTAATATAATTAAGTCTTTAATTCAAAAGGTGAAAATCATGTCTGATAAAGAAAAAACAATTGAAGCTTTACAAGCTATCGTAACAGGTTTGTCCGCAAATTCATTCGGACACAGAATTCAATCCAAAATATTTGCAGGACTCGGATTTGAATCATTAGGAACCAAATATGCAGGCCATGCAGATGAGGAAATGGCATTCGTAGAACAGTTCATGGACCGTATTTTAGACTTAGGTGGAGAAATCAAACAGGAAGCTCAGGAAGCAAAACCTATATACACTGATATAGTAGAATTCATTGAAGCAGATTACAATGTATCTGTTGAAGGAATTGCTGTTGTTAATGAAATGATGGAATCTGGAATATTTGACACAACAACTTTCGATTTAATGAAAGAATACCTCAAGGACGAAGAAGAGGACATGTACTGGAGCGAACAGCAGCTTGATTTATGCAAAATGATTGGTAAACAAAACTACCTGACCCAATTATTAATCAATGATCAACAATCTGCTGAATAAATATAAGTCTTAGGAGAGATTCTTATTAAAATAAAATCTGTAAAGAATTTTGAACATGGATTCATGACACAGGGTTTTGCATTCGGTGGTGAAGAAGGACCTGATAAATTTGACAATTCCATAAAATACCGTTCAAGTATTCAAAATTTCCTGATAGATACTGGTGATGATGTAATTCTGGTTGATACAGGTGTGCCAAGCGGTTTTCCAGTCAATGAACCTGACGAATCAACACCTTTATTTATGGGTGATAAATTCACTGATTATTTAACTTCCCTTAAACAACTGGGATATGAAAAGGACGATGTTACAAAAATCATCCTCACACACAAACACATTGACCATTCCGGAGAAGTGGCACAATTCCCTAACGCTAAAGTATACCTTTCAAAAACCGAAGCTGAAGAACTGGGATATGAAGGGGAAAACATTGTTCCTGTCGAATTTGATGACGGTGAATATTATAACTTTGAAAAGTCTCAAAAAATAGTTGATGGAGTATATCTGATTGAAGCGGTCGGACATACTACTGGAAACAGTTTGGTAATTGCCGAAGACGACGGATTATTCTACATGTTCCAGGGAGATATCACATATACCGATGAAGCATTGTATGAAAACAAGCTGTCAGTTGTATATGAGGATATTGAAAAGGCAAGGGAAACATTTGACAAGGTCAGGGAATTTGTCAAAAATAATCCTACAGTATATCTGTCAACACATACTCCGTTAGGTCATGAAAACCTGGAAAACAAAGCAGTAATCGACTTGGAAAATCCACCAGAAAGTATTTATTACGAATAAATAATTTTCATTTCTTTTTTTTTTAAAGGTTAAGCCATGAAAATTTTATATTTTACCGCAACAGGCAATAATCTCTATATTTCAAAACAGCTGGGTGGCGAACTTTTAAGCATTCCCCAACTGGTGAAAGACGGAATCTATGATTTTGAAGATGATATTGTAGGAATTGTATTTCCTGTATTTTACGCAACATCACCGAAAATGCTTCGTGAATTTGTAGAAAAGGTAAACATCAGGGCCGATTACATATTTCTGATATGTTCATACGGTGCTGACGGAGACCAGAATGCGCTTAGAATCATGAAGCAAACATTCGAAAATCGTGGAATCAAAATCAGTTATACCAATTCAGTTTTGATGGTTGACAATTTCCTTCCGACTTTTGACATGGCCAGTGAAAAGAAACTTAAAAAGGATGCAGACATTGACGGTCAGATAGAACTTATTAAAGAGGATATACTTTCAAGAAAAGGATATATCTTTGAAAAGCCAATGTTTACCGATGTTCCTAACATTGAAGTAGTTCTTGAAACAACAATGACCGAAAGGTTCTCCATACATGTTGGTGAAGGATGCAATGGCTGTCAGATATGCTCAAAGGTATGTCCTAGAGGAAACATAACCTATGAAGATGATCTTCCATCCATTGGAGATAACTGCGAGTTCTGCCTTGGATGCGTTCATCACTGCAAGACAAAAACGCTTTTCATCAATGATGAGATGAATCCTGAGGAGAGATTTAAAAACCCAAACATCAGGGTTTCAGAAATAATCAAAAGCAACAACGTGATAGAATGAAAGTCAATCTAAGAAACCATACAATGATGTATCCTGCTCCTGCAGTAGTCGTAAGCGCTTACGATGAAGAAGGAAATGCAGATGCATGTACATTGGCTTTTGCTACAATGTGTTCCCATCATCCTCCTGCCGTGATGATAGCAATAAACTCCACATTAAAGAGAAAAACTCTTAAAAGCATTTTACAAACTAAAGAGTTCTGTCTTGCTTTTCCAAGTGTTGAACATGCTGAAGAAACTGATTATCTCGGAATAGAATCAGGATACAATGCAAATAAACTTGATAAAATTAATTTTACACACAAAAAGGGTGAAAAAGTTAATGCACCATTGATTGAAGAGTTCAAGGTATCTCTTGAGTGCAAGGTAATGCACATTGCAGAAGTGGGCTCCCATACACAGATTACCGGTGAAATAGTCAATGTCTGGGCCGATGAAAGTGTAATCAAAAACAACAAGATTGATTTTGAGCTATTGGATCCGTTGGCATATGATGATATAACCCACAGCTATTACAGAACAGGTGAAAAGATAGATGATGCATTTAAACTCGGTTTAAAATTCAAGAAATAATCTTTTTTTTTAAATTTTTAAAAATTAATATTTTAGCTTTTATTTTTTTCCAAGCTCTTTTAATGTGTCTCCGGAAATCCTGTAGACTGTCCATTCATCCATTGGCTCCGCTCCCAATGAGATATAAAAGTCAATGCTTGGTTGGTTCCAGTCAAGACATGACCATTCAAGGCGTCCGCAGTTTCTCTCAACTGCAATCTGCGCCAATTTTTTGATTAGTCCTTTTCCATATCCTTTTGATCTGTATTCAGGTTTTACATACAGATCCTCAAGATATATTCCTGCCCTGCCGAGAAATGTTGAAAAGTTATGGAAAAATAGTGCAAATCCAACTTCGCGTCCGTCTTCAAGTGCAAATATTACTTCTGCAGTCTTTTTTTCAAATAGCCATTCATTTAAAAGTTCTTCTGTAGCTACTACATCATCAAGCATGTTTTCATATTCCGCAAGGTCCTTAATGAATTCAAGAATAAGTTTTGTGTCGTTTTCATTTGCAAATCTGAATGTTATTTCTGTCATTTTTTCACCTAAAAATCAAGCTGTTCTGCAATGCACATTTTACACACGGCATTTGGGGATTCGAGATTGGCATCCTTTACAGGACAGTAAAACACTCCGTCCTTTTCCTCTACCTTTAAAGAGCCTGGAAACGGTGTTCCAACAGGATGAATTGGCTCTTCCAAAATGTAGGTTGTATAAAGTGAGACGATTCCATATATCAGAGGAAACTTAGTTTTTGATTTGATTGATTCAGCATCATGGTATGACTTTAAGGTTGCAACTGAATCAATGAAATCCTCCTTGTCGATGTTTTTGTTGTAATGGGTGTTGTCATCCCTTATTTCTTTAATGCGGCCGAGAAAATACTTTGCATATACTCCATGACTTTTTTCCTTATAGTTTTCCTGAACGTATTTTGACTCTTCAATCATTTCTGCATTGACTCTCATAAGGTCAAAAACGGATATGGTGCCGCAATATTTTTTGAGTATCTCCAAAACTGCATCACAGGATACGTTATTTTCATTCACAACTGTATTTGAGAAGTCTTCATACATGTTCATTTTATTCCAGCCGTTTATTTTTTTGTATTCATTAGATTTTTCATGTTAAAGTTTATCCTTTGTCATATTAAAAGTTTTCATGATGCCTGAAATCATTGCCTTATGATTCCCATTATTGGAATATGTGTAAATATTTGATTTTGTGTTCAATTTGATGTCATGTTTATCTTAAATAATGCAAGAATACCATGACCTCTTTTAGGTCGTGGATGAATTGCACTGTTGTGTGTACTATCTTTTTTAATTAATTTTATTGTGTTTATTTTTATTTAATATATTTGGAGACTATTTTAGATATATGAATTTTTTGTTCAGTGTACTCTCTTTTTTTTGTGTGGGATTTGTAATATTTGCTTTGAGTTGTGAAAATTGTTCTGGGTTTAAAAAATTGTTCTCAGTTAGTTATTCGATTACTTCTCAAACGCTCTCCCTCTTTTTTTATATAGAAGTAATTACCAAATGCTATATTATACAATTAATGTAATTTTAATTGTAGTTTTAAAAAAGAACAATATTTTGTATGTCTTAAAAAAATGTAAAATTTGGGGATGGATTTATTTGAGTGAATATATTCGAGGATTAGTTGTTAAACTTCATTTAACTCCTGAACAAGAAGTTGAATTTAAAAAAAACTATGGTTGTACTCGTAAAACCTATAATGAACTTTTAAATAAATATAGAATCAAATATAGTGAGGATTCTACTAAAATTCCAACTAAAAAAGAATTAAATCACTTCTTAAAAGAAACTAAAAATGAATTACCATATCTGGATGAAACAGAGTCCACTAGCCTTCAACAGGCACGTGATGATTTGCATAAAGCATTTAAAA
>NZ_JAZQIJ010000232.1:0-3379 GCF_045541095.1 Methanobrevibacter sp. | reverse complement strand
TATTGCATTTATAAGATAATTATTGTTTATTTAACTTCAATTAAGCTTATTTATGCTTTTTTAGAAAAACAAAAGCTTTTTATACATTAAGCTAAATAAGAATAATCACGAACAAATGTTAAATGGGGTTAACGTTATGTTTAATAAAAAAATAAGTATGATATTGATAACTCTGGTGTTCATGTTGTCCCTATCTGCGGTGGCTGCAGTTGATTCAAATCAGACAGATGACATGGCTGCTGGAGAAATTGATGAAGAGCCTCCTTCGGTGCGTTCTGATTTATTGGCTGCAACTAATGAGTCATCAACTACCAGTTCAGATTCTGAATATGAAATAAAAGTTGTTGACGTGGCTAAACGTTACAGCGGTTCTGTTTATAGTGTTGTTTTATCTCAAAACAAAACTCCAGTTTCAAAGGCAAAGATTACCTTTGATATTGATGGAGTTAAATACCTAAGAACTACCGGAACTGACGGAAAGGCTGTAGTTGCACTCAAGCTGGATCCAGGAACATACCTTGTTTCAGCCAGTTACGGCAACATTACAAATTCCCAAAAGATTAAGGTATTGAGTGTCGTTACCGGAAAGGATCTGACCAAAACCTATTCCACTTCCCAGTCATATTCTGCTACTTTCAGAAATACTGACGGCAGTCTTTTAAAGAACAAAAATGTCAAGTTCATTGTGGACGGTAAAAACTACACAAGAAAGACTAACGCCAAGGGTGTTGCCACTATTGCAATAAACCTGAAGATTGGAACACACACATTGATTGCGGTTCATCCAAAAGGATACAGGTCTTCAAACAAGATTGTTGTCAAATCCTCAATCACTGCAAGTGATGTCACAAAGCATTACTTGAGTTCCAAGGTGTTCAGCGCAACATTCTATAACAAGAACGGAAAGGTTTTAAACAAAAAGTACATCCAGTTCAAGGCACACGGATCAACCTTTAAGGTTAAGACAAATGCGAAGGGCGTAGCTAAAATTACTATCATTTCAAAGCCTACAACCTTTAAGATGTATTCCATAAATCCTTACACTGGTCAGAAAAAAGCCAATACCGTCAAAATCCTGAAGACTTTGTCCGCAAGTGCAGTAACTACCTTTTCAGACAGGACCACTGCCTTTAAGGTAAAACTTTACAAGGATGACAAGCTTGTCAAGAATGCAAAGGTTTACGTTTACATCAAAAATTCCAAAAAGACAGCAAAAACCGATGCAAACGGAATAGCTACCGTAAACTTCAAGCTGGCTAAGGGAACATACACATTCAAGTCATATGACCCTTATACCAAGTATTCCATAAATACTAAGGTAACTGTCAAACTGGCTTCAATCAAGGCTAGTGATGATATGGGTATTGCCAACAAGACTTCGAAATATACTGTAACTCTCCTCAAACAAAATGGTGATCTTGCTAAAAACACAAATATGCAGATAACACTCAACGGTAATACTCAAACCGTCAAGACAAATGCATATGGTGCGGCCAGCATCACATATGTTTTGGATGTAGGAAAATACAAGGTAACCTGTAAGGACTTGTCCACTGGTTATACAATTACCAAGACAATTACCGTATATGAACCTCCTACTGGCACAGTTTATGATAAGTATGGTGTTTCAGAAGACGGATACAGCATTCTGGCTATAGGTAGAGCTTCTGCAGCGGGAGAATATGATAAATACGGTTACACATTTTACATGACTGAGTTCGACAGGACATGTCCGTATTGTGGCAGCCATGAATTGTATTGGGGTATTTTCTTTGCGGGAAATGAATATTCAAACTATGGTGTATTCCCTGCAACAGGTAATATTGAAGGAAGCAGTGCTGAAGGTTTAATCGTCTGCGCACACTGTGACAGTGACTGGTCAGTTTTCGGACACAATCACGGTGGTTCCGGTGGTAATTTGAAGGTTATAACAAAAACAGTTTCATCCACTAAAGACGATGCATACGCTTTATTAAAAGGAAATTATGTAATTAAATAATTTCCATTCTTTACATTTTTTAATCTTTTTTTCATATCGAGGATTCTGTTTCTGGAATTATTCTTTAAATCCTGTTTTTCTGAGTAATTTTTTTCACATTCGATAATGTAGAATGCTTCTTTTGATGTTGTTGATGGTATGTTCATTTTTGCAAGGTTTCTCTCGACACGTCTTTTAAGTTTCTCGTCACCCATTTCATCGCCTAAAAAAATAGGTGTTTTAACGGCGGATGAAATTTTGGTGTTGTGACGGGCATTATGGCGCTCTTCTGTTCTTTTATTTAAAATAAATTCACTGGAATTATTTAAATTTTCATCCCTGAATGGAATTCCAACATCGGAAAGTGCAATTCTTATCTCATCGTTTTTAGGAAGTGCATAATCAAGCATCTGCTGGTTTGGGCTTGCAAGGGTTCCTCCCTGTTTTCTTCCGAAAATTGGACCAAGACCTATGCAGAAATCCGCTTCAATGAATCCTGCACGTATAGGGGCCGCTGATGTGTATGTGGCAACAATTCCGTCATCTTTTATAATCCTTCTGAACTCCTTGAAAAATTCAAGTGAAAACAGTTCGGGAGCCATATTCTGGCTGAAAGGATCTAAAAATATTGCATCATAAGTGTTGTCCTCTAGCCTTTGAACGGTCTGTCTGGCATCCTCAATGTAGATGTTTATTTCAATATTGTCAGGTATTTCCGCTTTCTCCAGGCTTAAGGTTGCATAATCCTGTTTTATCAGTTCATCTTCAATGGCTTTTTTGGTATAATCATGTTCCCTGATTGGGGATGGAACCAGAAGGCCGCATGCAAGTGTTGCTTTTGAAATTTCAACCATGTCTATTGTCAATTTGGATTTGCTGCTTTTTTCAATGAAGTCTGCCAGTGCCGCAGATGTGTTGTATCCAAGCCCGGCACAGATGTCCAGTATTGCAATGTCTTTGTTATAGTCGAACTTCATGGGTTTGATAAATTTCTCAAAAGACTCGCTTATTGCACCTGTAGATGTATGAAGTGTCTCAACTTTATGGTTTATTTCTTTTGAATTAATAGAATATGATCCATCGTCTGTTAAAACAAAATAATTGTTGTAAGTATCAAAAAAATTAACCCTTCTGTTAATATTTTGGGCACTTTTTTCCTGGCGGAAACATTCATTTACCAAATCAAAAATATCATCATTAATTATTCTGGCATTATTTTCGTAACTCATTTTATCTAAGTAAATTTTTGGTTGTTCTTAATATTGAACTACCTCAACTTATTGAAGTTGAGGATTCCTAGGTTTTTTATTATATATCGTTGGTTATTTGATATTATCCTAGGCTATCTCCCTCGTCCCATGGGTTCAGACAAAAATGTTAATGTTTTGCTTTTTTAAACTT
>NZ_JAZQIJ010000231.1:0-14858 GCF_045541095.1 Methanobrevibacter sp. | reverse complement strand
ATATTTTATAATAAAATCAAGCAAAAAATTGTATAAACAATTAAAAATGAATTAATTGGAAACAATTATAATGGAAATAAAAGATTTATTCGAAAAATTGATGATTGTATGTTATATGAGAAAAATATCTTTTTGAAAAATCATAAAAGTGTAGATATTCGCTTTGCATTGGCATATCCGAATATATATAAAACCGCAATGTCTTCATTAGGCTACAACATACTGTATAATCAGATTAATGAACGTGAAGATACATGGTGTGAGCGAATAATATACCCCGATGTGAAATCAATTGAATCGAATACTCCTGCAAAGCATTTTGACATTTTAAGCTTCACATTACAATTTGAAGAAGATTATGTGAATGTGCTGGAAATTCTTAAAAAATCAGGAATTCCTCTCAGAAGAGATGAGAGAAGTGAAAATGATCCTTTAGTTATTGCAGGAGGGCCATGTCCGACTGCGAATCCAATGCCATTATCTGATTATATTGACATGTTCATCATAGGAGAAGGAGAAAACACATTAAACCGATTTTTGGAAATTTATAAAAGTTCATATAAAAACTTAAATGATTATCTGGATATTGATGGAATTTATATTCCCGAATATAACAACAACGCCAAAATAGATATCGTAAGTGACATGAATAAAGCTTACCACATTACACAGCCTATATTGAGCAAAAGTGATGATGAGGATTACCAGACAATTTTCAACAACACCATAATGCTGAATGTATCAAGAGGATGTACACGAGGATGCAGATTCTGCATGGCGGGATATCTTTACCGTCCGATGAGACAAACTGATTATAAAAAATTAATCGATATTGCGATTAAAAACCGAGAATTGAGCGGACTGAATAAAATAACATTGATTGGCGCTGCTGTTTCCGATTATAAAGATCTGGAAAAGTTAACCTCAGGCCTTGAAAGGGAAGGCTTTCAGATTTCAACTCCATCACTTAGAATTGAGTCCATTACCAAAGATACATTGCAAACTCTGAAACGCAGCGGACTTAAAACAATTACCCTAGCACCAGAGTCAATTGACCGGTTGAGAAAAGTGATTAATAAGGATATTCCTGATGAGAAAATTTTCTCAATTATAAAAGATGCGGTTGAACTTGATTTCAAAATAAAACTATACTTTTTGATTGGAATTCCCGGCGAAAATTTAGATGACATAAAAGAATTGGTTAGCTACATGAAAAAAATAGCTGAAATGCATACCAGCATAAAGAATGTGAAATTCAGTGTAAACCCACTGATACCAAAACCCCAGACACCCCTTCAGTGGGAACAATACAATTATAAAGATATAAAAAATAAAACAAGATACATCCAACGTGAAATGAAAAGATATAATATAAAATGCGAAAGTCCTAAAAAAGGGTTAATGCAATATATATTATCTTGTGGAAATAGTGACGTTGGAAGCATTATTGAGAAATCTTTAACAAAAAAACCCACATTAAAAGAATGGAAAGAATTAACTCCGGATTATCAAATTGGACAAAAACTACCCTGGTCCAATATAGATGTTGGCGTGAATGAAAGATTTTTGAAAATAGAACACAGACGATTGAGAAATCTAAAGCAAACACCCTGGTGTGAAACCTGTGCCTGCTATAATTGCGGGTCTTGTGAAAAATAATTACTAGAAAAAATAATTTTTACAATAATATATATATAATAATATTATAAGAGGTAAAAATATGGTAAAACCAGCAAGTAGAATTAATTCAATAGAATTATCACAAATAAGAAAAATGTTTGAAGTGACAAATCCCGATGCAATTAACCTGGGGATTGGAGAACCTGATTTTGATGTGCCCCAAAACATTAAGGATGCAATGAAAGAATCAATTGACAATAATGAAACTCACTACACACCAAATAAAGGAATTATAGAGTTAAGAGAAGAAATCGTTAAAAAATTGAAAAAAGACAATGGAATAAATACAAATCCTGAAAATGTAATTGTTACAGTAGGAGCCAGTGAAGCACTGTTTATGGCCTCACAGGCTTTTATAGAAAAAGGAGATGAGGTAATACTGCCTGACCCTAGTTTTCTTTTATATGAATCCGTTATAAAAATAGCTGATGGTACAATAGTTCCCGTCGATTGTAAAATGGAAAACGAATTCAAATTAAAAGCTGATGACGTTGCAGAAAAAATTACAAAAAACACAAAAGCAATATTCTTAAATTCACCATCCAATCCAACAGGAGCAGTAATGGAAAAAGAGGATATTAAAGCCATAGCAGATTTATCAATGGACCATGATTTTTTAATTGTAGCAGATGAAATATATGAAAAAATCATTTACGGCAAAAACCACTGCTCTGCAGGAAAATACAGCGATAATGTTGTTACCATCAATGGTTTTTCAAAAACATATGCTATGACCGGCCTTAGAATCGGATATGTTACAGCCAATGCCGAACACACCGAAGAACTATTCAAAATTCATCAAAACAACATCGCATGTGCAAACACCACCGCACAAAAAGGTGCATTGGAAGCACTGAGAGGTCCTCAGGATGCAGCAAACAAGATGATTAAAGAATTTGAAAGAAGAAGAAATCTTATAGTTCCTCGTTTAAATGACATGGGATATGAAACCGTAAATGCTGAAGGCGCATTTTACGTATTTCCAAAAATTGATGATGAAGATTTTGTCATGAAAGCAGCTGATGCCGGAGTGATAACCGTAACCGGTGCAGCATTTGGTGAGAATGGAAAAGGTCATGTCAGAATGTCTTATGCTAATTCCTATGAAAATATCAAAAAGGCAATGGATATACTAGAAGAGAGTGTAGTAAATGGATGAAATTCGCCAAAAAGGCGGGAAAAAAGCCGCAACAGTTGCAATAATTGCAAATGTATTTTTAACAATATTTAATGTAATTGTTGGAATGATTTCCGGAAGTTATGCATTAATATCTGAAGGTGCTCATACATTATCTGATGTTACCACCTCCATTATTGCATACATCGGATTTTATTACGGGCAAAAACCTGCTGATGATGAACATCCACTTGGACACGGCCGTGCAGAAGCAATCAGCGGACTGATTATAGTTATATTCCTATTTTTAGTAGGATGGGAAATCTTTAGAGGTGCACTTTTTAAAATATTAAATCCTGCAACAATCACAGTTCCGAATACTCTTGCAGCAGTGATGGCAGTTATAGGAATTCTGGTAAACCTGTCTGTAAGCAGTTATATAATCAATATCGGAAAGCAAATTAGAAGCCCTGCACTTGTTGCAGACGGACAGCACCAACGAACAGATGTTTTTTCATCAGTGGCAATTTTAATAGGAGTAATTGTATCAAACGTCGGTTTTCCAATACTTGATCCTATAGTAGGATTAATAATCGCATTGTTGATTTTTAAAACTGCAGCAGAGATTTTAATTGAAAATATAAACAATATTATGGGCAAATTGCCTTCAAAAGAATTCATTGAAGAAATTGAAAAAGTTGCAAATTCCTGTCCTCAAGTGGAGCATGCCCATGAAATTAAAGTGGATTATCTTGGAACCTACGCAACCGTTTCCCTTCATGTTGAACTGGATGGAAACATGACCTTAGATCAATCCCATAAAATAGCACATCAGGTTCAAAATAAGATTGTTGAAGAAATTCCCGAAATAAAATATGTAAATGTACATACCTGCCCAATAGGGTCAGACTATAACCATAAACAAAAATTAGATAAATAAAGCGCCGGGACGGGGATTTGAACCCCGGAGGTCGATTGACCATTGGATTAGCAGTCCAACGCCGTACCAGGCTGGGCCATCCCGACATGTAAAAAAAACAAGATAATTAATTATATGTACTAACTTATTTATAAACTTAATTATTTTCATTAATGGCATGTTCAAAAGTGGACTAATCTCAAAAATATAAGTGATCTAAAAAAGCCAACTCCACCCCGGGATTCTACAAGCATTGAATGTTAATAGTAAAGCTGCTCCCTTCCGGGCCTGACCCATTCCTATACTAAAGATGACTAATTTTTACCCTCCAGTAAAAACTTCACCACCACCAATCCTGTAGGACGAGGTTTCTATGTTGTTTTAATAGGCTCATATTCTCTTAAAAAGCCGCCTTTTGAACTTCGACCGCACCAAAGGGGGTGTGTGCTTACAGAGGACCCCTAACCCTCCAGTCTAGCCAATAATAATATTTGTTTTAATATTATATAAATGTTAGTGAAAAATCAATTACTGGAATCGAAAATTCTTACTGAAAACTTGGATAACATCAATTCTAGAAAAAAAATAAAATTATAGTAAATAAGAAAAAAATGATAAAAATTAAAAATAATAAATAAAAAATGGTTAAATTAGAATACCTCTTGAATGATATCTCCATCAGAAATAATACCCACTAATTTACCATCTTCAACAACAGGAAGCTGATTTAAAATGCCAGAAGATGAAACACTTTCCTTCATGATTTGAATAGCAGTTTCAATATCATCCTCAGGAGAAACAGTTACAACCGATTCAATCATGATTTCTTTAACACTTGTTCCCAATTCATATTTATCCAAAATCAAATTGTGGCCCACATCTGTTGCTGTAATAATCCCTATTAACTTATCATCCTCAACAACTGGAAGACAGCTAATCTTATGTTCCATTAACTTTTCAAATGCATATACAACATCTATATCCGAGGTTGTTGTAATTACATTTTCAGTCATTATTTCCTTCACTTTCTTGTTCAACATTCTCCATACCTCCAAACTCTTCAAGAATATAACTGACCATTTCATCTATGGTGTCATTAATATCTATATTATTAATAATATGAGAATCATTAATCTTAGCCTGTTCAACCAAAAATTTTTGGGTTTTTCTGATTGTATCAAAGTTTTCCATATAATGTTCAAGGGATCTTTTAACCCAAGGCTGCCTGCATCTAGCATAAAATCTTTGTTTATGGGCTTCTTCATCATCTACAATTAATGTAAATATGATAATATTATTATTTTCAACCAACTCCCTATTAATAAATCCAGGAACAATATGGACTCCTTCTATAATTGTACTTATTCCTTCCTTTACAGATCTCTCAATAATAGCTTCAATACCTACATTAACAACATCAACATGACTGATAAATCCTTCAATAACTGAATCTATTCTGATAGAAGGAGTTCTGATACTTTCATAAGCATTGAAACTGGATTTATGAATTACCGGACTTAAATCCTTTGAAACGATTTTACGCATTACCTCACGAATCATATCTGTACTTATAAGGTTTTTTAATCTGAGCCTGTTTGCAAGTTCAAAAGCCATAGATGAAGTACCAACACCTGAAGCACCACCTATAAGAATAATGAGAGGCTTTTGAGAGGTTCTAAGTGATCTCCAATTCAAATATCTTTTTGCCAATTTAGGGTCAAAATTATTTAAATGATTTAAAATTACCTCGGCCAGATCTTTACTAGTAATTTCAGTGATATCATTGTCAATCAATTCAATTTCAATTTCACTAGCTATATCATGTGCTTTTTGAAATCCAATATCTGTTACATTTAATGAACGGGACAGAATTCCTTTAGAAAAAGGCTCCCTGTATGTTTTTCCATCTACTTCCCCAGTTACCCAAATCATAATATCACAGCCTTAACTGATAAAATTTATAAAAGTAATATATAATAAAATTTGTTATTTGATTTTGAAAAAAAAGAAAATAAGATGAAATCTATTCATCTAAAGATATTAAGCTAATATCATAATTTGAACCGTCTTGAATATCAATCAAGACCGCACCATTATCCTTAAGCATTCCAGGGTTTGCAACATCGGTTGTAATACCAATTTTGCTTAAAGACCTTGCTTCATGAATATGTCCGCACAAATTGATTTGAGGTTCGAATTCATGAATGGATTTTAAAATTCCTTGGCTTCCAACATGTTCCCCACTAGGAATTTTATCTGCTTCAGTATTGAAAGGTGGAGCATGAGTAACCAATATTTTTACTTTAGGAACTTTATCATTGTAAACATAATCGTAATTGGCTAATAATTCATATACATCCCCATAAATCTTATTGTCTTGGATTTCACCAGGAGTATTGAAAGGTGTTTCATTAGAACCACCGTAACCAAATAAAATAGCGTCACCATAAGCAATAATATTATTATGAAGACAGAATGATACTTCATTAATAGCATTACAAATACCTTTAGGATCACAGTTTCCAGGTATAGCAATAACGTCTACACCGCAGTCTGCCACTTTTTCAAGAAACGGACCAACAAAATCCAAAGGTCCAAAATCAGTGATATCTCCCAAAACCAAAACCAAATCTATTTCGTTATTGTTCAAATAGGTGTATAAGTTTTCGTTTTCTTCACCGTGAACATCACTAATTGCCAATATTTTAGTCATTTAATCACCTTTTTGTTCTAAAAAGAAAGATCCCATTTCTTTTAAACCGGATTGTAAATCAGGTTTATCTCCATGCAATTGGATGGTTACATCATCATCAAATTCTATAATAAGACCTTCCCATTCTGCAATTTCTTGAACTCTTTCTTCTGCAATAGCTTCCTTAAGAGTGATTCTCCCAGTAGTCAATCCTGGAGGAGTGTTGACAATGAATTTTGCCCTTGAATCTGCAAATTGGAAGACTTCTTTTCCTTGCATGACCTGTTTTAATAAATCAAGCCAGTGGTCAACGTATTCATCGCCTTCTTGTTCTGCTATTGTCAAGAGAGTTGCTTGAATATTATTTAAAGACATTTCAGCTTTAGTTAAACCATTTATCAAATCAGGGTGAGAAGGGTCTCTTTTATATGAACTAATTGTTGATCTGATTATACCCATCTCAAAGTTAATTCCATCAGGTATCTCATATCCTTTTTTAGTCAAATCATTAAGGAGATGATTTAGAACTAACCAATTCTGTTCTGATGGTAAGCTCATAAATGTCCACCTATAATTTTTAAAGTAGTATGATTGATTTCAGCGTCTGCTTCTTTTAATTCTTTTTCAATTTCACTGGTATTACTATATGAATCTAAGAATAAAACATGATGAGTAGAAGTTCCTGCAATGTTTAAAATTGCTAATTCATCAGTTGGTTTGAGTTCTCTTTTATCAATAGTTGCTTTGAATTGAACATAAGGTTCATATTCTTCAGGAAGGTCGGAGTATTTAAAAATACCATCTAATGTTGCTACAAACATAATTACACCTCATTAAATTTATAGAATATAATTTCTTACTAATAGTATATAAACGTGATTGCGAATTATTCGTATATATTAAAACAAAAAAAATCTGACATAAAAAAAAGTTATCAAATTAATGATAACTAGCATTCAAATGTCCTTCCAATGCCTAAAAAAATAAAAAATAAAGGATTAAAAATCCTTAAATTTATTCACCTAAAGCTTTTTTAATAGCAGGTGTTGCATCGATTTTTTGAGCATCGAAAGTTAATTCTTCAGGAGATAATCCCATAGCTAATCCGTATAATTGAGCTAAGTGGAATACAGGTAATGCGAAGTCAGTTCCGTATCTTTCGTTTACTTCAGTTTGACCTTGGTCAAATTGCATGTGACAGAAAGGACATACGTTAACGATTGCATCTACACCAGCTTCGGTCATGTGGTCGAGTTTTTCTTTAGTGAAACTAGTAGTTACATCTAAATCTCTAGCTCTTAAACCTCCACCAGCACCACAGCACATCATTTTGTCTTTGTAGTCAACTGATTTTGCACCAGTGATTTCTACAAGGTCATCTAAGATGGATGGGTTTTCAGCTTGATCTTCAATACCGATAGTTTCGGTAGGTTTTAAGAAGTGGCAACCGTAGTGAACAGCAACATTTAAATCTAAAGGTTTTTCGATTAATGAAGCTAATTTTTCAAATCCTACGTCATCTCTTAAAATTTGAGCAAAGTGTTTAACGTTAATGGTACCTTTGTATTCTCTGCCGATTTCAGCTAAGTTAGCGTTAATTTTAGCTCTTTTTTCTTCGTCTTCTTTTAAGATATGGTTACATTCAAATAATGAACCGAAACATCCGTTACATTCAGTCATGATGTCTGCGTCCATGTCTTCAGCAATAGTTAAGTTACGAGCTGCAACAGTAGCCCAGGTTTCTTCATCGAAAGAACCGAATACACCAGGAGCAGGACAACAAGATGCTCCTTCCATGTCTACTAAGTTAATATCTAATGCTTCGAATAATTTTCTGGTAGCTTTTTCTACACCAGGATAACGGTTGTTCATAATACAACCTAAGAAGTATGCGATTTCCATATTATAACTCTCCTAATAAATTTATTCTTTTAATCCACCAGTTGCTTCATCATATCCGATTAATTCATCGAAACCAGTGATTTTACATAATTTTTGTACTTCTTCTAATGCTTCAGGGTAAGAGTGAGTTGTAGGTGGGAGCTCAGAGAGGCCAATTTTAGCTCTTAAAGCTTTAACATTATCGTTAATAGGTACTGCGTGACCAGTGTTCATTACAAATACACCTGTCATTTTGTGAGGTTTAGCCATGTATCCTGCATGAGCAGCGATGTTACGAGCTTTTTTGATAATTTCTACAATTTTAACACTTCTGAGACATCTTTCTTGGCAAGTGTAACAAGTAGTACACATCCATAAAGCATCATCAGTGATTACTTCATCTTTTAATCCTAATAAACATTTTCTGACAATTTGTCTTACTTTATAAGGAGTTCTTCTTCCAGATGGACAACTACCACTACAAGTTCCACATTGGAAACAGTGTTTTACAGTTTCAATACCTGCATCAATAAATTGAGCGGTGAAATCTGGATCACGATTACTATCAGTTAATAATTCTTTATCAGTCAATAAAGTCATTTTATCTCTCTCTTTATCTTTATTTGAATCTTCTTCAACTTCCTCAACAACATCTTCTTCTGTTGTTTCTTCATCTGCAAGAGCAGCAGCTTCTTCTGCACGAATTTCTTCAGCTTTTTCGTGGATATCTTCCTTAATAGCTTCAGCTTTTTGGTGGATATCCTCTTTAATAGCTTCAGCTTTTTCGTGAACATGAGCTACGACTTCTTCCACAATTTCTTCAGATGAAGGTTCAATAGGTTCAGAAACTTCCTCAGCTACAGTTTCTTCAATTGGGTCGATGCCTTCTTCGGAAGCCAAATCTTTAGTATCATTTCTAGGAACTGTTGTTTTAGTTCCAGATACAATAGTATCATTTAACTCAGAAGATTTAACTTCGACATCATTAGATGTGCTTGGTACATCATTACTGATGTCTTTTTCTTCTTTATTCCCTTCACGGAACATTGATTTAAGACGATTTATTATAGACATTGAAAACACACCTCGGAAAATCAGGACAATTTCCTCAAATCCCTGTTTAAATATTCTATTAAGATTCATATATAAAGGTTACTAAAATTTTAGAAGGTGTAATCAAAAAGATTACATGTAAAAAAATATTTTTATAAACCTAAAAATTAAATAATTACAATAAGAACAAAAATAGGAAGAATCATATGATTAAAAAATTTGAAATCAGGTCCCATGACGGACCTGGAAGGATAGGAAAGATAGACGGAGAACTCACTCCAAAGATATTTTTCAAAAACGAAATGAAAATAGCACCAAGTGAAGGGTCATCTTATAATGTGGACCGTGAAATAGCAGAATTCAATGTATCTGAAACACTTAAACTTGCCGAAAAATATGTTGACTCATGCGACATTGCCGTTATTCAAGGATCAAAATACGTTGACCTAAGAATTGAATGTATGAAAAAACTTGAAGAAATCGGATACAACGGATTCATAATAGCCAACGGCGATGCGCTTTTAACAAATCCTCGAGAACTTGTTGAATTAGTGGTTAACCTAAAAAAAGAAGCTAAAAAAAGCAGTTATTTCATATTTACATTTGCAGAGCTTTCCTTCATGCCAATATTGACATATATGGGAATTGACGGATTTTTAGCAGATGCAACCAATTATTACAGTCACCTGAACGTCCTGCAAACTCCGACAAAGGCATATGATT
The DNA here is from genome assembly GCF_045541095.1 of Methanobrevibacter sp. GTDB lineage: Archaea > Methanobacteriota > Methanobacteria > Methanobacteriales > Methanobacteriaceae > Methanocatella. The sequence continues at coordinate 4,793 of NZ_JAZQIJ010000231.1, read as the reverse complement.
TGAATACCTATCCTATTTATGAAGAAATTTCCCAAAAGGAACTGGAACAAAAAAATTTAGACAATATGGAATTTGTAATTAAAGAAATCCATGCACACATGAAAAACAGGTCATTGAGAAATCTTGTTGAAGAACGCTCCGGCACAACACCTCAAAACATATCAACCTTAAAAATTCTTGACAGAACCTGCATGGATTATCTGCTTGAATTTACCCAGTTATTTTAAATGTTTCAATCATGTTTTTGAACTCGCGTTCGGACTCGCCTGAAATGTCCAATGTCCTGAGTTCAAAAATATAGATGTCACCATTTTCAATAAAAACATATGTATGAATATCGAAATTCAAGTCGGGAGTATCCATATTTGCATGAAGTTTGATAGCGTCCTTTGAAGCTATCCGAGTAAAATCGGAAGCCAGTATAACGCCTCCATCATCTGAAATGGCATCTTCCATAAATATCTTATAGTCATCCAGATTTGTGGCTGTCGGAAACATCACCGCATTAATCAGATTGCTCTGGCCTTTGGAAAGTGTGGCAATGCAGTCGGGATTGGCCAGAATATTTGCCTTTTCAACCTCCCAGGTATTAGGATATTCAAATGTAATTTTACCTGTGTTAAATGTTCTCATTGATTACTCCTCATTTTTTGATGAAACATCAATTGTTTCAGGCTCATCTTCCAGGGTGTCAATATATTTGGAAAACGGTTCCGGAAGCTTAGGCATGACTTCCTTTAGAATCTCCGCAGCATCAAGTTCCAGCGCCTGACCTGAAAGCAGCTGTTCAACATCAAAGTCAAAGTCAAATGGTTTAAGCAAATCATCTACAGGCACTCTTAAATTAATTTTGTTCTTATTCAGTATCATTTTAAGAGTGCTGGTATTGCGGATTTGCTCATTCATGTCTTCGACAGTTGCCTTTATGTCATATGCTATAGCCTTATTCTTTTCATTTACATCATGTTTTGATTTTTCAATTGATTTTTTCAAATCTTTGACAAGCATTGTATTTCTGCCGTTGATGTTGTCTCTAGCCTCATCAATGACAACATTGATTGCATTTAAAATGGATTTGTTCAGTTCGACATTATAAGCGAGAATCATCCTGTTTTTATAATCAAGTTCCTTAAAAATAGCAACTCTTTCATCATCAATTTTTGTGATTTTTTTGTTCAGCTCATGAATTTCATCTTTTGCCCTTAAAAGCTCTTCTTTATCTGTGAGCTGTTCTTTAAGAGAGCCAACATCATCAAAAAATGATCCTTTAAGAGTTTGAATCTGAGCCTGTAAAGTTTCAATCTGCGCATCCTTTTCACGAATGATATTGTCAAATTCCTCAAGCTTTTCATCTGAAAACTGATTTTCCAAAAGATTTTCATAATCTTTCTGTGCCAATACCTTTACCAGCTCATTGTCAATGAAGGGATCCTCTTTTTTAAGACTGACCTGTTTTTGTTGGGATTCCTTTTCAACAGTATTTCCGTCTTTGTCTTTGCTTGTATATTTTTTAGTATAAACCCTTACGGTTCTGAAATCTTCATCACTTTCCATTATTAACACCCACTCTATAATAATAAATAGTAAAAGTTTATTTAAATACTTAATGATGAAAAAAAGAAAAAAAAGAGAAAAAAATTATTTGTTCTCTTTTTCAATCCATAACAACATTGCCTCTTCTATGGCTTTTGAATACCAGCCTGTTTTAAACAACATCTTTGTTGAGGCCAATCTTCGAAAATTCAAGTCAATGTCATTATTGATGCTAATTGTAACACGCTTGTTTTTAGTCATACATATAGATTGAGCATACTAGTTAATAAATTCGTTAGTGTTTTTTCAGGTCAGTTTAAGACATTTAAATGAATATTAGTTTAAATTGATAAATTTAAATTAAAATGAAATAAATATTTATATGTCTCATCAGGATTTTTACTATATCCCGTAGACAAAAAACATAATGCAAAAAGCAGTATCACTGCAAAAATTACTACCCTCTTTTTCATTATTTACACCGAATTTAAACCATTTCCCATTCATTGTAGCCTAAATGTCTGTATCTGTTTCCATCTGGAGCACCGTGAATTTCGCCAGTGTAGATTATCCTTCCTTCCTGTGCACTGTAGAATGCACCAGGGTCTTCTGTGGAAGTTGAATCATCATAATTTTCTTCATAACTCTCTTCAATTGTTATGTTCTGAGTAGCAGATACTGCTTCAAAGTTATCGTTTCCAGCAAATGTACAATTGACTGTGTATTTACCGGCACTCTTATCAATCTTTAGTTTTGCAGTTCCATTTTCATCAGTTACAACAGATTTATTGTCATTTTCACCATTTTCATCAGCAATGGTGATGTTAACAGTTACATTGGCTATTGGCTTTCCATTGTTGTCTGTTAGATTAATTTCCAAATCATCCCCATCACTTAGAGTTTCATTACTGGTAATGTTCAATTTAGCAGTTTCCTTTCCGAAAAATGGAAATGCCGCTGCAGATACACTGAGCAAAAGCGCAGCAACAATCACTATCAAAACACAAAATATGATTCTATTTCTGTTCACTCAAAAACCTCCTTTAATAACAGTATTATTTTTTCAGTTAAAATATATTTCCAAACGATTGACCCAATCATACAAACATGTTCGATTTAGCAATATTCATAATATCAAAAATAAAATCACAATATTTCAGAGAGTTGGGCAAATCATTTGAAAATATTTAAATAAGCCCGCCACATATTAGTAAATATATAAACTAAGAAATTAGTTTAGGAGGCGTATAAAAATGAGTATAAAAAAAGTTGTTGTAGCAGGTGGAGGAGTTCTCGGAAGCCAAATTGCCCTTCAATCTGCATACTGCGGATTTGATGTGACAATCTGGCTTAGAAGTGAAGGATCTATTGAAAGAGCTCAACCAAAACTTGAAAGGTTCAAAAACATCTACGTTGATACTCTCGAAAAGATGAAAACTGACGCAACAGCATACTGCAGAGGACTTTCCAAAAAAACAGACCTGACAGAAGAAGAAATCGACAAACTCAAACAGCAAGCACAAGATGCCCACGACAGTTTAACATTGACAACCAGTTACGAAGAAGCAGCAAAAGATGCAGATTTAATTATCGAAGCAATTGCTGAAAATCCAGAACAGAAAATCGCATTTTATCAGGAACTTGCCAAATATATGGAAGAAGATACAATCCTTGTAACCAATTCCTCAACATTGCTTCCATCAATGTTTGCAGAATACACAGGAAGACCTGAAAAATACCTTTCACTTCACTTTGCAAACACTATCTGGCAAAACAATACTGCAGAAGTAATGGGACATCCTGGAACCGAACAGGAATACTATGACAAAGTAGTTGAATTTGCAGAAGACATCAACATGATTCCTTTAAAACTCAAAAAGGAACAACCGGGATACATATTGAACTCACTGCTCGTTCCGTTCCTAAACGCCGGCCAGGCATTGCTTGCAAATGATGTAGCTGACTTTGAAACAATCGACAAAACATGGATTTTGGCTACCGGCGCTCCTGCAGGACCTTTCCATATCCTGGATATCGTAGGTCTTACAACTGCATACAACATTGTAAGCATGAATCCTGAAGCAGCAGACCCTGAAACCACACCTGGAAAAATAGCCAAAATGCTCAAAGAAAAAATTGATAAAGGTGAAACCGGTATCAATGCCGGAAAAGGATTTTACGAATACTAAATTTATGATGAGAAAGGATTTCAATTCCTTTCTTATCTAAAAATTTAAAAACGCTATTTTTAAAAAAATGTTCAGATTTTTGAAAAAACCATTTGTTTTGTTTTTTTAGAATATAATAGAGTTATAAGAATTTAAAAAAAAGTTGGAAAAAAAGCAGAAATGATAATCTGCTTATAGGTTAATAATGTTATTTATTTCTTCTTAAAATTGAAGCTCCACCCAAGACAGCACCTACAGCAAATAATATCATTAACGGATTACCGGTTTCTAACATTGAATGAACCGGATTATCGTTTGAAGTACCATTAATATTTGCAGTTGTGTTTGATGCTACATTAGCGGTTGCATTTGTTGTATTTTGAGCGGATTGATCTGCTGCTGCAGCATTTTCGAGAGTTTCATTGTATTGGCTGCCAGCTGCACCACCATCATCCTGATAATTGCTTCCAGCATAACCTCCATCTTCATATTGGCTGCCAGCTGCACCACCATCATCCTGATAATTGCTTCCAGCATAACCACCATCATCTTGGTAATTGCTTCCAGCATAACCTCCACCATCGTAATTGCTTCCAGCATAACCACCGTCGTATTGTACGTCGCCCATTTCATCTAAATAGTCAAATCCAGCATAGTAGTCAAAACCCATATGGCCATCTGCTGCAAAGGCCGATCCTGCGGATAGAATTATGCAGAATAATGAAAGCAATACCAATAGTTTTTTTGATAGAATCATAATATTCACCACCATAATAACATTTATAGTAAACGACTTTGTACAAATAATTATATGAAAAAGACCATATATAAAGTTTTTCGAATGCAAGTGCCTACTTACATCTTAAAATTAAAAAATAATAGTTTAAAATAATTTTTTAAAGAAAAAACGATTTAATTAAATTAAATTAATAATTTAACGACCATTAATAGTACTTATAATCATGAAAACATTTAAATAAAATTAAAATAAATATAATAATCGATGTGAAGTAACATTCATATTAATGATGATACATTCAACCATTTTATAATCTCCAAATATATTTGAATATACATCATTGGGAGTAGAAG
>NZ_JAZQIJ010000230.1:0-5943 GCF_045541095.1 Methanobrevibacter sp. | reverse complement strand
TATACAGAAAGCATTCAGACAAAACTGTCGCCAATCTGATTGAAAAATTCAGAAATGATGATGATATTGAATACTCTGTAAGAGGTCAGGCCGACCTGGCCGAGCAGAATGAGGTCAAATCCATCATAACTTTGATGTGGTATCTATCTAGAAACACAAAGTTAGGTTATGTTCCATCTAAAGATGAACTAAATGAAATGAACCTTAAAGCATTTTGCGGTGAATACTTCCAACCTGTATTCTGGTCACTTGAAGATTCAACTAAATCATATCTTTGTGAGCTGCAGGATTCCTATTACAGTGAAATTTTAAGAATTGAAAATGAAGTAAGAAAAAGCCGTGGTGACGGTACCGTAAGAGCTGTTCACAATGTCAAGAAAAACGAAGATGCCGATACACTCACTGAAATCTTCAAAAACCTCCAGTTGCCAGTAATTGACATTGAAAAAGTCCATGAAAATGACAGGGATTTCTTTTTAAAGCTGGATGAAATCAAATCAGAAATTGAATCTGAAGAGCCTCCAGCAATTCTTGAAGTATTCTACGAGCTGATTTCTCTTGGAGATCTCTTTAGTGATGTTGATGCTAACTACAGCAAAATTGCCAACCTTGCAATAATTACCCAGACAATCAGCAATTATGAATCATTCATATCTGAAACTGATTTAAGAGGAGCAGTGTTTTTCATTGCAAATTCCATTAAAAACTATGAATCCTATCAAAAAGCGGTTGAAGGCGTTCAGATGATGACAATCCATGCCGCCAAGGGTCTTGAGTTTCCGGTGACTATTATTACATCACTTGAAAAGGACAAGTTTCCTATGGTTTCCAGAGATCCTAACCGTGAAAAGGACTACATTTTCCCGAATGATACATTCTACACTCCAAATGAATGTCTTGATTATAAAACAATTCTTAAGGAAGATGAAAATGGTGAACTTGTCCGCAAAACAATAACCATTGAAGAGGAAAACCGTCTTAATGATGAGGAGGAAGAAAGGGTTTTATATGTTGCAATGACCCGGGCTGCGGATTTACTTATTTTATCAACAATCGGTGAGATGCCAGCACAAATTGAAGCGATTCAGGACTGCACAGTTCCGTTTACAATGGACGATTTAAGTCAGGTTGAAATTCATGAATCCTATGATGCTTCTGAAAGCGAGCAGATTGTTTTAAACTATTCTAAATACACACAATACAAATCATGTCCATTAAAGTATGATTTAGGATATAATTTAGGATTTACAAGGCCAGGTATCAAGTATGCAAACAGGGGTTCAGTATTTCATGAAATAATGGAGAAATGCAATCTGAAACTATTAGATGGTATTAAGCTAAATGGTGAGGAATTGTCACATATTACCCGTGATGTTTACATGTCAATGTTTGATATTGAAGAAAATCCGCAAGAGTTTGATGAGTTTAAAAATAATGTAATTGATTATTATAATAAATATTCAGTTAATAGAGATGTTCTTGCTGCTGAACTTCCGTTTGAAATTGATAAAGGAAAATATCTGTTAAACGGTGCAATTGATTTAATTTATAAGACTGGTGAAAAAGAAATTGTTATTCTGGATTACAAATATGCCGAATATGATGAAAATCATGTAGATGGATATATCAAACAGTCTTATATTTATGCGGCCGCTTTAAGTGAACTGGAAGAGTTTAAGGATTACACAATCAAAAAAGCTATTATCCATTTTGTTTTAGGTGATTATCGCCATGAAGTTGAAATCAACGAGGAAGTTATGGCAAATGAGCTTAGGGGACTGGAAGAAGTTGCAGTTGAAATAGAAAATGGTGAGTTTTCAAAAGATTTAAAAGACTGCGACTACTGTTCATATAGAATGATTTGTAAATCAAATGAATTTAAAGTGGTTTAAACTTTAATTTGAAAATAATATTTTGGACAAATCAGCCATATATAAGTTTAATCTCAAAGATGATGATAATTAAAGTTATCACATGATATTTAGGATTATCATATGATTATGCAAAGCAATAAATTGTATATTGAATATATTGTTGATAATATTGCATTTCAATCTTAATTGTAAACTATGTGAAATAGAGGAATAAAATGAACGGTAGAGACAAATGCATACTAATTAATCAGATTAGACAAAAAATTGCTGATAACAATAATATTGATTTTGTTATCTATGACTGTACTTTTGAAGGCGATTGCACTGGAAGATGTGCTAAATCAGATTCTGAGCTCAACTATCTTGAAGGAGAACTTGAAAAAAGACAAAACGAAGGTGGGAAATTAAACCTCAAAGGTGTTTTTACTTTAGATATTGATAAAAAAACAAAACAACCTTCTCCGGATAAATCTCTAAACCGTCAGGAAAAACTGGAAGAGCTCAGGGAAAATCCATTTTTAAGCAATCTTCCTCCGAGATATCTGGACAATCTGCTTGATTAAAATCAGCATGCCAAAGATTGGTGATTTTTCTAATAGTTCAAATAAAATCTGTAAAAAATAATTTTAAAGTTGTTTCTGCTTTGTGAAAGTGGAAATATTTAACTATTTTTTAAGCAATATTACTTATCAAATGCTCTTGGAAAAGATAATTTTAATAGTTAATTTATAGTTAACTTATGATATCATTTACACAGAATCTCATTTCAATCAGGAAAAACCATGCAGACATATGTTGGATTGTTGAAAATAAATCAGAGCACAATATTGAAGATGCAATTGCCTATTCCAATCTCTTTTCACATAATTTCGGCCAAATCGGGATTGGTGGAATTAAAAGTATCACATTTAAAGTGCCGCTTGAAAAAACATTTCTTTTAGACGGAGCATTTATCAATTATATTTCAGATAATGAGACAGTAATGTTAAAGTCAAACATTTTAAGAAATTTTTAGATGAGTGTTAAAATGAGTTGGACATACAGCAGTTATTCAAAAATCGATGAAAAATCACAAAAATACTTCCCATTCGAAAAACCCAGACAATACCAGCTTGAAACAATCTCAGAAATAATGGAAGCAATCAAAAAAGGATATAAATACATAGTCCTTGAGGCTGGGACAGGTACAGGTAAATCAGCAATAGCTGCAACTCTAGCTCAGATTTTTGACTCATCATACATTTTAACCATCACTAAACAGTTACAGGACCAATATTTAAATGATTTTAAAGATTTAGGATTTAAATTGGTTAAAGGAAGATCCAATTTTCAATGTAAAAAGTATTTAGAAGATGGAGTTCACCAAAGCTGTGATTTGGGAAGATGTGTAATTGAGGGGTATAAATGTAAATATTCTCTTAATAATCATTCAAACAACAAAATCACAAAGGAAAACACATGTGAATATTACTTCCAAAAATTTCAGGCCATGAACTCACAGGTTACAATCGCCAATTACCCCTACATGTTTCTGGAGCTCAATTATGTTGATGATTTTTTCAAAAGGGAGCTTATGATTTGCGATGAGGCCCACAACATCGAAAGCATGATAATGAACCAGCTGACTCTTGAATTTGAAAGAAATGACTTAAAGGAATATCTTAAAGTCAACCTTTCAAAGGAACTCGTAAACCAATTAAATGAAGGGGACTACAATGACTGGATTCACTTCATTACAAAAATCAAAACCAAATACGAACAGGAACTTTCCAAAATTGAAAACCTGAACAAGCCAGAACTGTCTGAAAAGATAATGTTTATCAAAATGCAGATTAATGACTGCAGGAGATTCCTGGACCAGATTAACATTGACCCAAGCATGTGGATTTTTGACTATGACAAAAACAATAAAATCGCACAGTTCAAGCCATTGAAAATTGACACCTACGCCAAAAATACTCTTTTCAGATACGGTGAAGTCTGTTTATTTATGAGCGCAACTATTTTAGATTACAGACTCTTTGCACACTGGCTTGGAATTTCACCCGATGAGATATATGCAATAAGGCGAAAAAGCCCTTTTGATATTAAAAGAAATCCGATAAAAACCTATTCCGGATTTAACATGTCAAAAGACCATCTAAAAGACAGCGCTCCAAGAACAATCAATACAATCAGGGATATTTTAGACAAACACAAAAATGAAAAGGGCATCATCCACACAATCAGCGGTCAGTGCAGGGATTTTCTAATTTCAAACATAAAAACAGACAGGTTCATTTTTCATGATACAAAAGACAGATCAGAAATAATTGATGAATTTAAAAAATCAAAACAACCTTTAGTTTTGGTATCACCATCAGTTAACGAAGGTGTTGACCTTCCGGGTGATGAATGCAGATTCCAGATAATCTATAAAATACCTTATCCTGATTTGGGAGACAAACAGACTGCCCTTAGAGCTCAAATAGACCCTAAATGGTATAACTACAAGACATCTTTGGCTTTGGTTCAAACTCACGGCCGTGGAATGAGATATAATGAAGACTTCTGTAGGACATATTTCATTGACAGCAGATTTATCAGTTATGTTTTTGACAATCCATTCATTCCGGAATCATTTAAAAGAGCAATAGATGAATATGTGCGGATTAATACCTCAGATGAGATTATTGAAGATGCCTTATTTAAAAGGAAATATGAATTAATAAGGAAAGGAAAAGCCCTATCTGATAAAGATGATTATGAAAATGCAATTAAATTCTACAAGACTTTGCTTCATGATGATTTATTTGCAAATGACTATTATCCTTATCTGGAACTGGCTGAGGCCTATGATAAATTAGATATGTATGAAGAGGAAACAAAAACCATCATTGAATTTTTCAAATCAGGAATCTATGCAACTGAAAATGTTATTGATAATTTCAAAAAACGTTTAAAGTTACTTGACGGCAGAGGATATTTTGACTGTGAATCTCAGATGAGTAATCTTGAATCTGAATTCATGAAAAAAAGAAGCATGGCAAAAAGAAACCAATCTGCTTCAAATGTACCTTTAGCAGATAAAATCATAAATATAACTAGAGATTAAAAGTAAACTTAACTCTTAAATTGAATTTTAAAAGAAGTGATAATTTTTAGTTAATAGTGCAATAATATAATCAATATCAAAATTGTAGGCATGCTACAATTCTAACCCTTGATATTGATTAACTTTAATTTATATAATAGAGGTTTGTACCTCCAAATAGAATATTAAAATTAATATTATTTAAATTTTAAGATAAATGACCTCTATCAGTTATTAATAACTATTTTATGGAAATTTTGATTTTAATCCGGAATTTGAAATTCAAAATAACAAATTGTATCTGCTTAAAAATTTTCCAACTACTTTAAATAAGTTTTATTATAAATTAAATTCATGCAAAACTGGAAATCGTATTTTGAAGGTAAAATCCTATCACGCGGACTTGATTATTATGAATATGGTGATGTAAGGATTCATGATTCCTCTCCACAACATGTTGAAGCTCAGGTTGAAGGTTCGCGTACATATAACATTGAATTAATTTTAAAGATTCACACATTACTTCAATGTTTGTGACCGTCCTTATTTTGAATGTTATGATAACTGCAAACATTTACAGTAGTTTTATATTACCTCGATGAACATCCAGAAATAATGAGACAACGTGATTTTGAAGAGGTTCTCTCAAGATGCACCTATGGTGACTGATAGAATTTCTATCCAATGAACTTCAAAAAAATACGGTTTTGCCCAATAAATTAAAATATTCAAGGACAATGGTCTTGATGAGGCCTACTACATCTCCAAATTACATAATTCATTTAGGATTCTTTTAACATTTTAAAATTTATCGAACTGAATTTAATGATCTGATGGAACTGGGACAGTATGATATGCTTTTTAGACTGTGCAAAGTTTTAATTGACCGTATCTGTTGATTAAAATCAAAAAATAATGATTCATCTAAAAAATTTTAAATATTTTTAAACACAATATATAATTAATTTTAAATATTTGTGGTGTTTATATGGATGT
>NZ_JAZQIJ010000229.1:0-8457 GCF_045541095.1 Methanobrevibacter sp. | reverse complement strand
CCCTATTAAAAAAATATGAATTATTTAAACTAGTCAAAATAATACTAAAATTAAATATAAATATTTAATAAACTAAACTATTCCCATGTCATTGTCTTTAAAATTAAGAAAATTTTTACTAAAAGAAGGTGCTAAAGAAGTCGGTTATGCAGATATAACCCATTTTTCACCAAAACCAGAATTAAATACCGGAGTTGTTTTTTATATAACCTATCCGAAATCCATCATTAGAAATATGGAAAATGCTCCTACACCAGAATATCTTAAAGAATTGATAAGTCTTAATTTAAGATTAGATGCACTGGGAATGAAATGTGAAGAATTTTTAATTGACAATGGATTTAAAGCATATGCACAAACAAAAAAAAGATTAGGAACTGATTTTGGACAATACAACTCATTTGAACTGCCTCATAAAACCATTGCCACACGTGCAGGCCTTGGTTGGATTGGAAAATCCGCATTATTCACTACCTCAAAATACGGATCCGCATTAAGATTATCATCCGTTTTAACAAATGCCCCATTGGAAATTGGAAAACCAATTTTAAACTCCAAATGTGGAAAATGCATGATTTGTAAAGATGCATGTCCTGGAAATGCAATAAGTGGAATAGAATGGAATCATAAACTTAAAAGAAATGATTTTTATGATGACAAAAAATGTGAAAAATATGCCCTTATCGTTTCTGAGGAAAATCTAGGAAAACCAGATACAGTATGTGGAAAATGCATTTACGCCTGTCCACATACGCAAAAATATATTAAAAATTAAAATTCTACAGCATAATTGAAAATAGAAGGACTTGAAGGTAATTTAATGCCTAAAATCTTTTTTTCCATATGAACTGTCTCCAATTCATCATCGACATCTAAAGTAATAATAAAACCCATTTTGGTCCAGAAATCAAGAGCTCCATTTAAGTTTTTATGAGTGTGTAAGTAAATATTATCATAACTACTTTCATATGCAAAATTTTCAGCAACATTAAACATTTTTGAAGCCAAACCACAACGCCTATATCTCTTATCGACAAACAATCGCCAAATACTTGATGTAGAATCTTTTGAGTAAATTCCGCGAAACTCTTTAAAATCCTTATCATATGCCCTTATACCAATTGTAGCTATAATTTCATTAGTTTTTTCATCAAGGGCTATGAAAAAATTATTCCTTTGAGGATTAATATAGTACTCGTCAAGATTTACAATATCCTGATGCCATTTTGGAACATAGTCATATCCAAATTCCTGCTTGATTTGAGCAAATAAGAATTTTTTTACTTTTTTGATGATATTCGCATCATTGTTCAATGATTTAATAATTACATTCATAATCATCACTTCATAAATTATTACTTTTTTTGTAAAATATATGTTATTAGTAATACTTTTTGATAATTTTTGAATAACTTTAATATTGATAAAGTACAAATTAGTATTTAAAGATTATCATTTACTTATAAATCAAAAAAATATTTGAAAAAAAAGGTGGAGTTAATGGAAAAATTATTAGATGTAGAAAATGTTTCAATTTCATTTATGCAATACACCAAAGGCTTAAATCAGAGAGATTTGAAAGTTATCACAGATTTAACACTTGATGTATTTGAAGGAGAAATATTGGCAGTATTAGGCTCCAGCGGATCTGGAAAAAGTTTGCTGGCCCATGCAATATTTGGAATTCTTCCTGAAAATGCTAACTTAAATGGAGAAATAAAATACAAAGGAAAAACACTCTCACAGGAAGATAAAGAAGAACTCAGAGGTAAAGAAATAGCTTTAATACCACAATCAGTAAACTTTTTAGATCCTCTAATGAAAATTTCCGACCAGGCCATAGGCAGCACACAAAACGATGATGAAAGAAAGGCAAAAAAATTGAAACAAAGGGAAATCTTTGAACACTATAATCTGGGCCCTGAAGTTGATGAAATGTATCCATTTCAATTATCCGGAGGAATGGCTAGAAGAGTGCTTGTTTCAACCGCCCTACTATCCGACCCAAAACTTGTAGTAGCAGACGAACCTACTCCTGGTCTGGATGAAAAAACGGTTAAAGAAACTCTAAACCACTTCAAACACATGAAGGAATCCGGTGTTGGAGTATTGCTGATTACCCACGATATACATGCCGCACTGGAAATAGCAGACAGAATTGGAATTTTCTATTCAGGATATGTAATTGAAATTGCAGAAAACAAAGACTTTTCAGGAGACGGTGAAAACCTACTCCACCCGTACACAAAAGCATTATACAAGGCACTGCCTGCAAACGGATTTGAACTGATTAAAGGATTCCAACCCTTACACGGCGAAATCCCTGAAGGTTGTCCTTATTATGACAGGTGCGAAATGCACTTTGACAGATGCAAAAAGGAAAGGCCTCAGCTAATTGATTTAGGCAATAAGAAAGTAAGATGCTTTAAATATGAAGAAGGTGTGTAAAATGAAACTTAAAGCAGAAAATGTATCATTCAAATATCCTTCAGCTAAAGATTACCTGTTAAAAGATGTCAATATTGAACTTGACAACAGCAAAATCATAGGACTGATTGGAGACAGCGGTAGTGGAAAATCAACATTATGCAAAATATTATCAGGTTATGTCACAAAATTTGAAGGTAGCGTTACCTTCGATGGAAATCCCCTTCCTAAAAAAGGATTTAAACCTGTGCAACTAATTTATCAGCATCCTGAAAAAGTAATGAACCCAAAATGGAAAATGAGTCAGGTATTAGAAGAATCATGGGATGTGACAAATGAAATGCTTGCAGAATTCGGTATTCAAAAAACCTGGCTGACCCGATTTCCACAGGAGTTATCAGGAGGAGAACTTCAACGATTTTCTGTTCTCAGGTCACTAAACCCAGAAACCAAATTCCTGATAGCCGATGAGATGACAACAATGCTTGATGCAATTACTCAAGTACAGATTTTAGATTCAGTTTTGAAAACCGTAAAGCAAAGAAATATGGGATTTTTACTTGTAAGTCACGACATGGATTTGGTTGATACCATATGTGACGATAAAATTTATTTAAAAGATATTAATGGTGTTTAACCATTCACATCTTCCTTTTTTTAAAAAGAAAATGAAGAGAGTTTTGAACTCTCAAAATGTTTTTAAACTTTAAAGATTATTGATTTCATCAAAACGCAAAATATCATCGCATACCACTTCAAGCAATTCAGGGTCATGGCTAACAGCCAGTATACCTATGTTATTAGCTTTGGAATAATTAAGGAGCGCTTCCCATATTTGCACCTGCGTTAATGCATCAAGCATGGTACTTATCTCATCTGCAATGATGAATTTTGTATTTGGATTGAGTGCTCTCAATATGCTGAAACGCTGCAGTTCTCCGCCGGAAAGTTCACTGGACCAACGTCCCAGCCAGTTATCCTTAAGACCAAATGTATCTCTTAACTCCTGAGGAGGATTCCATGATTCAGTCAAAACTTTTTCCATTTTCCATTTGGGATTCATGGTCTTTTCTGGATGCTGAAATATCAACTGAACAGGATAAAAATCTTTATTTGGTATTTTTTGATTATCGATTGTTACTTCACCCGAGAAATTGGTAATGTAACCTGCAAGGATTTTGCATAAGGTACTTTTACCACTACCGCTATCCCCTATCAAACCAATGACCTTGTCGCTGCTCAGAGATAATGAAACATCCTTCAAAATGGGTCTTTTTTTAGTGTATGAAAATGAAATATTGCTTGCATTAAGATTCATAGTTCCCCTCCAAGTAATTAAAACATCTAATCATTATTCCTTCATGTTCAACCAAGTCAGGTATGTTATTTTCACATTTCCCAGTGCGTATCGGACAATTTTCATAATACGGACATCCTGAAACAACTTCCAAAGGCTGAACTCCTTCAGTAAACTTGAAACCATTTCTAGGCAATGCCTCGATTAAAGCTTGAGTGTAAGGATGCAGTAAATTATGCTGATTTTTGAAATTTTCTACCGTATTTATTTCAATTACATAACCCGAATAAAATATTGCTATCCTATCCGCCGTTTTTAGGGCAACATCGATTTCGTGAGTAATCAGCAAAACGCTTTGACCATTTTCCTTAAGATTTTTTAAATCCATGATGGTTTCCTTTACGCTTTGTGCATCCAAACCGGGTGTCGGCTCATCTGCAATCAGTAAAACCGGATTGTTCATCAGTGCAGTGGACAAAAGAACTTTTCTGGCCATGCCTCCGGACAACTCAAAAGGATACATTTCATCAACACTTTCATTTAAGCCATATTTTGCAAAGATTTCCCTTTGCTTTACCTTTTTCTCGTCGTGCTCCTTGTCGTTTTGACATTCTCCGATTGCAATCTCCGATACCTTCATGAGAGGATCCAAGAAATTTACGGATTGAGGTATCAGACATATTTCCTTACCTCTTAGTTCTTCCTTATTTTCTTGGGTTAATGTATTTCCTTTATATTTTATTTCACCAGTAACATGTGCGTTGTATGGCAGAATCCCTAAAATAGAATGGGCCAAAAGACTTTTACCTGAACCACTTGACCCTAAAATTGCTACAATTTCTTTTTCATTAACGTCTAGTGACAAATCAGAAATTACCTTCAAATCATGCCTATTCAATCCCTGGACATATTGAGTAAAGGATATTGATAAATTATTTACTTCTAAAACTTTTTCCATAAAATCACCCCTTAGTTATTAGCCTCAGAAGGATCAAATAATCGTTTCAGATTATCTCCAATAATATCAAACAGCAACACCACAATCAGCAATGAAAGACCCGGGAAGAATGCAAGCCACCAGGCACCCATTGCAAGATATGACATTGATTCGGACAATATAATACCAATTGCAGGCTCGTGTGGAGATAAACCGAATCCTAAGAACGTAACACTTGATTCGTGCATGATTGCGTGAGGAAATACCAGCAAGGTTCCTACAAATATCTGTGACATAACCAAAGGAAGTATATGCTGTCTTGCTATCCATAATTTGCTTTTTCCGAATTTTCCAGACAATGCTACAAATTCTGATGTCTGAATCTGCAGTACTTCAGCCCTCAGCACCCTTGTCAGGTTTACCCAATGGGAAAACGCTACTGCCATCGTTACACCAAATGCCCCTTTACCAAATCCGATAGATATCATCATAATCAAAAGAATGTGAGGTATTGATGCGAATAAATCAATTAACCATGATACAAATGTATCTGCTGCCTTATTAGTACTTGCAAGGAATGCTAAAAGTGTTGCGACGATGCTTGAAATGATGGAAGCCCCTAACCCGATGACTATACTTAAACTTAAACCCTTAAGTGTCCGAATAAACATGTCCCTACCCATCCAGTCAGTACCAAAAAGATGTTCGAATGACGGACCTTGCATTTTTATGGAAAAGTCTGTCGGCAAATTGGCATTAATCAGTGTTCCGCTTATGAATATCACAACTAAAACCAATGATGTAAGGCCAATAGTCAAAAGTGTTTTCTGCCTTAGGTTCAAGGAAGAGAACAAACCCCTGTTATACCATGGCATTTCACTCATCGTTCTCACTCCTTATTCTTGGGTCAACATATTCATAAATCACATCCGCCAGAAGGTTTCCTACAAATACGAATATTGTACTTACGATTACAATACCCAGCAGCAACGGAACATCAGACCTTAATCCTGCAGCCACGGTTGCCTGACCGATTCCAGGATAAGCAAATACCTGTTCCACAAGAATTGTTCCACCAAAAAGTTCGTTGAAAGACAGGAATTGAATTGTAATTGCAGGAAGCAGAATATTTCTTATACCGTGATTTTTAATCATTCCCCAGAAGCTTTCACCTCTTGCTTTAGAAAATAAAAAATAATCGCTTTTCTTAACGCTGATAAGCTTATCCCTTGTATACATTGTAAGGGAAGCAATTCCAACAATACTTAAAGTAAATGCAGGTAGTATCAACCTGTACAACCACTGCCAAAACGTTACCGTATCAGAAAGCTGCCCGATTGGAACTGAAAGGCCGATAGGAAACCATCCAAGATAAACTGAAAATACCATCAGGATTACCAAACCTATCCAGAAAGTTGGAGAAGACTGCAATACATAACAATAGGTTTTAATTACCTTATCAATCCATGTCCCCTCCTTTGCACCTGCAAGAACGCCTAAACCAAATCCTACAATACCTGAAATTATCCATGAAACTATCATGAGAATAAATGATGAGGTGAATTTCTGAACAATAACTTCAGTTACCGGAACTCTGTAGATTAATGAAAATCCCATGCTTCCAGATGCCAAAGTCTGAAGCCAGCCCAATACTCTTTCACCAAGAGTCAGATTTGTACCCCAATACTCTCCAACAATAGCCAATTGCTCT
Source organism: Methanobrevibacter sp. (assembly GCF_045541095.1). Taxonomy (GTDB): domain Archaea; phylum Methanobacteriota; class Methanobacteria; order Methanobacteriales; family Methanobacteriaceae; genus Methanocatella. The sequence goes on along the minus strand of NZ_JAZQIJ010000229.1, from coordinate 2,085 downwards.
TGAGTTACAATTCTTTGACCTAAATATGCTCTTACAGGATCAATAGGAGATAATTGAACAATGATAAAGCTTATAGCTGCAACAACAATCAATAGAATAAGCAGCCGAACTGCTTTAAAACCTAAAAATTTAGCTAATTTCCCAGTATTAATTTTAATCATCTCTTATTAATTTGTTTAAAAAAAAGAATGGAAATGAGTTATCAGATAACTCATTTGAATATTTTTTATTTAACTTGCAGTTTCGTTGACACGTTTCCAATCGTAGATGTTACCCCAAATATCTCCACCGTGAGGATAGATGAGATGTGTGCTGTTGGAAATGTCTAAGGAGTCACTTACGAAGTAAGTGTAGTCCATGGTTCCTACCCAGATATATGGGTAGTGAGAGTTAGCTTGTTGAGCTGCTTGAGACCAAGTTGCGTATGAAGCGTTGAGGTCTTGTTCCATTGCGGAATCGATTAATGAATCAACTTCAGTATCGTTAAGTCCTTCCACGTTATCGAAACCTGCACATGCCACTCTTGAATCGTATTGATGTTGAATTTCCATCGGATCAGCTGAACCGAATCCGAATACTACACCTTGGCTGAACATGTTAGGAGTGATGTCATCCCAGCTTCCACCTACAGGAGTTACTTCGATACCGATTTGTTTAGCTTGTTCTGCAACAGCTACAGCAATAGCTTGTCTTTCAGATGCTTGTGAATTGTAATAGATTGAAAATTCTGCACGTTGGCCGTCTTTCTCAACGATTCCATCACCGTCAGTATCGTTCCATCCTGCATCTGAAAGTATTTTTTTAGCTTCATCAACATTACTGTCGTTGAATGAAGAGTCAAATGACCAATCCAATTGGTCAGCTACACCGTTGTAGTTTACATCACCGTATCCGTTTAATGCACCCTCTAACAATTGTTCCCTGTTGATACCTACATTGATAGCTTCTCTGATAGCAGGGTCTGCAGTTACATTGTTACCGATAGTGATGTTGTCTTCACTCATTTTACCAGTGTTGTTTTGTGTTGGCAGTGAAATACCCCGTACATCAATAGAATCAAAGTATTCTAAGTGATATCCGTCAACAGTTTCATTTGCATAGGATACCTGTACTTCAGCAATGTCAACATCACCGTTTTTGACTGCTGCAAATGCTGCATCAGGATCAAGGAAGAGATTTGTGATTTTTTCGAAGTATGGTTCTTTTCCATAATAGTCAGGGTTTTTCTCTAGGATGAACTGCTGACCTTTATCCCATTGAGCTAATTTATAAGGTCCTGAACCTATCGGGTTTTGACCGTAGGAATCTTCATTGTAATTAGCTTCAGGAACAATACCTACGTCAGTCAATTTGTTAATGAATGTAGAGTCAGATTTGTTAAGTTCAAATACAACTTTGTTTCCATTAGCTTTAGCTTCATTCATTGAACTTAAGTCGGCACCTTCACCTAATTCTTTTGCTTTGTTATATGAAAATGCCACATCTTTAGCAGTTAATTTGGAACCATCGGTGAAGTTTACATCATCACGAATAGTTACTGTGTATGTCTTAAAATCATCAGAAATTTCATAATCAGTCGCCAAGTCATTTACAAAATTATTGTCTTTGTCTCTTTTGAGAATTGTACTTTGTATAAGTGGTTCAGTTCCGGAATCATGGTATCCCCAACCATGCATTGGGTCAAAACCATATTCAGGTTCTTCACCGTGAGCAGCGACACAAGCCACCAATTCATTTGGAGCATGTTCTGTACTGCCCCCACCTAAAGCAACTGCAGCTACACCGATTATTGCTATAACAGCTACAATTGCACCTATTATAATCTTGTTATCCATATTTTTTCTCCAATAATGATTATATTTACAAATAAAGTAATATCTGAAAATAGTATTACTTTATTATATAAATTTAAGAAAATAGTAATACTTATTAATATAAAGATATTACACTTATACATTTAATCTCAATAAGTATTTAAAATTTCCGATAACATTCAATAAAAAGTATTATTTTTAATAGATTTATAACAATTATTTAAAAAATATAAACAAATAATTAATTTTAAAAAAAATAGTGAAAATAATA
>NZ_JAZQIJ010000228.1:0-3489 GCF_045541095.1 Methanobrevibacter sp. | reverse complement strand
TATTCAAAATTATCTAAAAAAAGTAATGAAGTGAAATTTCAAGTGTAAAATAACTCCCGAAATCCCACTAATCCTATAATCAAAGCACAATCCTTTAATTAAAATCCAATCAAAAAATTTAATTATTGGACGAACTCATAATGAAATCAATTGTCTTGCCAAAAGATTTCATTTTCAGAAATAGGTTTTTTCAAGACGCCCAATTCAACTTCAAGATTCATGAAGTCAATTACGTCCTGTTTGAAAGTTTCATTCAAACCTGAAATGAATGGGAAACTTTCCAGGGAATCCTTTTCAACTTCCTTGTTTGATATGATATCGACAGGCAATTGATCAACCACTTCACTGGTTTTGCCTTCGGCAATCTTATCGTTTATGAATTTTGTCTCGTTGTTGTGAATCTCCAAAAGCTTTTTGGTTTCGTTTGGATGATTATCCAAATATTTTTCAGATGCAACGACTACACAGCACGGATGGTTCGGCAGGATTTCAGATGAATCAATCAACAGATTATTGCCATCAGCCAGTGCAGTAGAAACATAAGGTTCGAATGTAATCATACCGTCTATCTTTTTGGTTTTTAAAGCATCATTCATAGACGGAACCTTCATGCCTGAAACCTTCAAATCATTAATGGACATTCCGTTTTCCTTCAAATAATATGTTAGCAGCATGTGTTGAATTGAAGCTTCACCAGGAGTTGCTATCTTTTTACCGGCCAAATCAGAAACGGAATTTATTCCAGACTCTGGAGAAACAACAATTGCTGACCCTTCAGTTTGAGCAGCGGAAATAACCTTAATCGGTACGCCTTTCTCCATAGCGGATAAAACTGGAGTTATACCGACATATCCGGCATCAACATCCCCACTTGCCATGGCAGTCATCAGGTCTCCACCATTGTTGAACTGAACCAAACGAACATTGATTCCAGCTTTTGAAAATTCCCCCTGTGCATTTGCAACAAATAGTGCGGAATCATGATCAGATGGCAGATACCCTATATCCAATGTATTGTCGTCAGTGTGTGATGTGAAATATGCCCCTGCGATAATAATAGCTATGACAATTAAAATTACTGCAGAAATTTTTTTATTCATAATATCACCTAAATAGTAATTAGATTAAAAAAATTATTAAAGGTTGTGAAAAAATGGTGGCTGAAAAAATTACACAATGCATGAAACCTCATGGTGCGGAAGGAATAGAAACCATTAAAAACATGAACGAAAACCACAAAGAAATCTCTGAATTTGCATTTGAATGTGTAGATGTCAATGAAAATGATAAAATACTGGATATCGGATGTGGGGGAGGAGTGAATATCGAAAAGTTCCTCAAACTAACCGAAAACAATGTTGACGGCCTTGACTATTCAGAAGTATCCGTTAATGCATCAATTGAACAGAACAGAAAAGCTGTTGATGATGACAGATGCCATATCATTCAGGCAGATGTCACCGACATGCCTGTTTATGATGAGGAATATGATTTGGTTTCTGCATTCGAAACAATTTATTTCTGGCCAGATATTGCAAACACATTTAAAGAGGTTGCAAGAATTATAAAATCAGATGGAAAGTTCATGATTGCACAGGGAACTGACGGCAACCATCCCGATGATGAAAAATGGCTGGCTACCGTAGAAGGCATGAGCGTATACACTGCAGATGTCCTTGAAGAATATTTAATAGCTGCGGGTTTCAGGAAGGTGGAAGTCTTTAAAAAAGAAAATGATTATATTTTAGTAGTTATCGCAACAAAATAACCAGATTATCCGCCATATATTATTTGAATCAATTGAATCTCATCACCATCATTAATAACACTTTCCTCAACAGCCAACTCCCCATTTTGCTTAGCAACAATTGTTTGAGCAGACAATCCCATGTCATTCAATACATCCTGAATTGTGAAATTATCTTTTAACTGTCTGGTTTCATCAATATCTTTAAATTTTAATTTGAATTCCATTTAATCACCTTTAAATATTACTATCTACGATTTTTGCTACCTTTTTTGCAATGGCAACAATTGTTAAAATTGGAGGTCTGCCTGGAGCTTCGGGGATAACGCTAGCATCACAAACGTATAACCCTTTTATTTCAGTTTCAAAATCATTGTTAACCACTTCACCTACGGCAGCGGTTCCTCCAGGATGCGCTCCCTTAAGAGAAGTTGCAACTATAGAATCCTCGTCAACACCCATCATCAAAAGGATATCGATAGCTTTTCCGTATCCATCTTTAATCAAATCAATATCCATTTTCGTCAATGTTTTTTCAATGTTTCCATTCCCATCGATTGTTCCAATGCAGGTATCTGCAAATTTAAGCATTAAACCTATGACATCTTTATCACTTGCAGAGATTCCTTTTTTCTTAATTAATGGGAGTAATTGCATCGAGTAGTGAGGTGATAAAAAATATGGTCCAAATTCCGCTTTTACTCCCATTAACAATTCATTTTTTAAATTTGCATCTTTTAAGTATCCTCCGATTGTTGTGAATATGTCAAAAAATATCTGACTTCCAACATTTTTGATTCCGGAATTTTTCAATATAATAGGGGTATTAAGAGCTCCTGCACTAACAATCACCTTTTTTGAATAAAAGATATGCTTTTCATTGTTCTTATCGATTCCCACAATCCCCTTGACCTGCCCATTTTCATGTAAAATTTCAAATACATTAAAATCAGAGATTAATTCAGCCCCATATTCAAGCGCTTCACTAACAAAATTAGTTGCATCCCATTTTGCATCAAACAAGCACCCGTTTACACATTTTCCGCAAAGTCTACATTTTTCGAAATTAATAAATTTTGGCATAGGCTCAACTATATAACCCAATTCCTCACCTGCCTGAGCTATCATCTTGGTTGAATGACCCCATAATTTTTTTGGAAAATAGGTTACATTTAACTCACCGCTAGCTTCCAAAAGCTCCTCGAAAATATCCAGATTTTTGTCTTCAAACTGTTGCATTATAGAGTTGGTATAACATCCGCTACATGAAAAACAAGCGTTTCCAATTGAGGCTGTTGTTGTTCCGCCAATCTCCTCAATATTTGTTAAATCCAAAGGATATGTTAAAAATTCATATTTTTTCTTATCTCTATCGGAAAGATTATTTTTTAACACTATTTTCTTATTTTTCATGTGCTTAACATAGCTGCCATCACTACATTTTGTTCCTTTTTCTAAAATTAGAACATTACGGCCTTTGACACTTAAGTCTTTAGCTACAGTTGATCCGCCAGCTCCGGTTCCTACAACAATTACATCATAAATATTGATTCCTCCCATAATATTAACAATTGTTATATAATTTTTCTATTAATTAAATTTTTCTAATCAAGTCCAATAATTACATAGACAAGATATTATTTTGTTTAAAAAAATTGCAGTAAAATTGTATACTTTTTCGAAAATCACTTTCAAAAAATTTATATATTAATTAATACTATGTCTATGTATGGAAAAAAATA
>NZ_JAZQIJ010000227.1:0-6618 GCF_045541095.1 Methanobrevibacter sp. | reverse complement strand
TATTTAAAAATTTTAAACTAAATTTTAGATTTGATGGTGTGCACGTTAGCAAATGAAAAAGGTTTTAATTATTTTTAAAAATAGTTTAAAATTCCAGTGTTACGGTGAAAATCACCATATTTTCACCGGAATTTTTTTTTTAATCGAATGAAGTGAAAATAATTTTTTTTCAATTGTTTTTTACATTTTGGGGGGGTTGTAAAAATCTAATGAAATACAATTTTTCGTGTTTAATCTGATAAGTGTGGGGTATTTATCAGATAGTTAATTGTATGATTTGGCTCATATATAAACTTATTCGAGTGTAAGCACTTGCTTACATCTTAAAATTAAAAAATAAGCTTTAAAAATAATATTTAGAATGTATTAAAAGTCCAGCTGCTTGGCAAGGCAGATGTTGCACACGGCATTTGGAGTTTCACGATTTGCATCCTTTACTGGGCATAAAAACTCGCCGTCTACCTTTTCAACTTTCAGCGATCCCGGAAACGGAGTTCCCACAGGATGAATCGGGTCTTTCAAAACAAAAGTGGCATATATTGATGCAATCTCAAAAATTAGCGCAACCTTATCTGTTTTATCTTCATCATGATGGTTTGGCCGTAAAGTTTCGATGGCTCTGCACAATTCGTTTTTATCAACGATGTCGGGATAATCTGAGGTGTCCTTTGAAATGTCCCTGACGCGCATCAGAAACGATTCGATATATGACTTCTGGCTTTCGTTTCTGTAGCTTTCCTGAACATACCGGTTTTCCTTTATGACCTGTGAGGTAAAATCCATCATGTCAAATATGGAAATGCTCTCACAGTACCTTTTAAGAATTTCCAAAATGCTTCCTGCAGCAATCTCATCTGCACAGGAGGCAATCTCTGAAAGCTCATCGTACATATCGAGGCATTCGTTGGACATGTTTTCACTTAAAATCCGAATGAAAAGCCGGCATTCTTGCAAACGCAGTATCTGCAAAGTGAATTTTCATCCTTGATGCTCATGATTCTTTGTTTGCATTTGTATTCGTCGTTTTCCAAAAAGACCTGGTCTTTGGCAGGACTTTCCCCAACAGGATGCAGAGGTCTTTTTGCCATCAGTGCGAGATATAGTGAAATGTATTTTGTAAATTCCCTTGTCTCCTCGTCCCCTCCGGCATAGGTGTCAAAGTAGTAGTCGACGTCGTTTTTGAGGTTTTCAACCACTCCGTCCTTGATATCGTAGTCCTCATCAATTTCAAGGGCAAAAATTTCATCCCATGCCTCTGAATTGTACTTTGCAAGGCTTTTTGTTAATGGATCTTTGTATCTTTCGTCTGTAACCTTGTTTTTCAGATATTTTATAGGATAGTCTTTTAAGTTTTCCTTGATTTCATTGTGCAGTTGTGTCGCCTTCATGATAATAATTAAGTTTTATCACTCCATATGCTTTTCTATGTGTGAAGTTTATCTGACAAAATCCTTATTATATAATATATGTCATATTATTAATCATGAGCATATTAACAAAATTTAAGGATTTGGCGGTTGAATCCATTAGGGATAACTGGAAACTGATAGTGGTATTTTATGTCATTTTCATAATAGTCTTTGCAGCAACATGGATTGTTTCAGCAGATGTTGTAAGCTCCAATATTGAAAACTTGACCGGAGCCATGAATGCTACACCTTCCGGTGGTACTGCTGTGGATAGTGCAGATGCGCTCAGCATATTTGTCCACAACGAAATGGGCGGACTTATGACCTATCTGGGGTCTGTATTTTTCGCAATTGCCGCAATTGTGATGCTTTTATATAATGCCGCAAATCTGGGAGCTACTGGGCCGCTACTTAGTGCCGTAAGCTCTAATGGAGGGCTTCGCTACCTTGTATACCTTATTCCTCACGGGATATTTGAGATAACCGCAACAGTTCTCGAGTCAGTAGCGGGAATATTGCTTTTCATGTTTATCTTCAGGTTTTTAAGGGCAATGATGGCCAGAAAAGGGGCTTTTATGGCATTTGAAGAAAACAAAAAGGTGCTGATTCAGAGTCTGGTGATATTTGTAATTTCAATCATACTGCTTCTCATTGCAGCTCCGATTGAGGCATACTTTTCAGTTCCGTTCTCAGAGCTCATAGTGGGAGTGTAGTATTTTTTTCTTTTTTTATTAATCAATTTTGATTTGAGCTTGTAATTTTTTTGTGTTTTAAAAAAAATAGTTCATTGAGTTCGTCCAATAATTAAATTTTTTGATTGGATTTTAATTAAAGGATTGTGCTTTGATTATAGGATTAGTGGGATTTCGGGAGTTATTTTACACTTGAAATTTCACTTCATTACTTTTTTTAGATAATTTTGAATATTTTTTGGTTGCTTTTGCTTAAATTGTCGTTTGTTTATTCTTGATTTTATGTTTGAGTGCGTGATTATATTTGATTGTCTGTTTATTTAAATTAATGTTGCATTTAATTTTTCGTGTATTTTTTGTATATTATGTGCTATTGAACGCATTGTTAGTTCTTTTTCTGCATTTTTCATACCATTCCTGTTTAGTTTTTGGAAATTACGAGCATTTCGGAGTAATCCGAAATGAGCTTCGTTTAGATTTGCTCTTTTTTTGTAGTAAATTTTTCCTTCAGGAGTTAGAAAATCTGCTTTCATTTTCCATCTTAAATCATCGACAGGTTCAAAAATCTCTTTTACTCTGCTCTGAGTGCATATATTTTTAACTGGACAAGTTTTACATTTGTTTGTTGAGTATACTCTCATCCATTCTCCATTTAATTTTCTATCGTTTTTATAATGTAAGTGTTCGCCCATTGGGCAGATGATTGAGTCTGTTTTCCATTCATAAATGAATTTGGCTTTTGCATAAGGATTATCATCATTTTTAGGCTTGGATTTGCTGCTTTCTGATCTGTCAGGAATTAATAATCTTATGTTGTTTTCATATGCGTATTTTATTACGTTATCATTCATATATCCGTTATCTGCCACTAATACTTTAGGATTGATTCCCATTTGTATTTTTATTTCATGTAACATTTCAAATAGTTCATAAGAGTCTGTAGCATTCTGTGTTAAGTATTGGCCTACGACCATTCCATTTTTACTGTCTACAGCAACCTGATAATTATAATTTAATCCAAAATTTTTCTTTTTATCCATCATCCACCTTGATTCAGGGTCAGTTAAACTAATAGTATGTTTTCCATCATAATTAGCTTTTAAAACGTCTAAAAAATCAAGAACATAACTCATATTGTCCATGCTGATCAAAGCAGTTTTAAGAAGAATTAAAGCATTTTTATTCAAATTATTCTTTATTTCATCAATTAATTCTTTAATATCCTCTTGTTTTTTATTTTGATTGTAAAATTGATGTAATTTATGCCAAATACTATTTTTAGTCCAATTTTCACCATAGTCAAAAATTAAATTTTGCAGAAATTCAATTTCTTCAATTTTGATCAAACGGAAATTATTTGCATTGGCTTTTACGATACTCCCATCAACAGCAACACATTCACCATCAATTAAACCCAAATTAATCCCCAAAATTACAGTATAATGGAAAAAGGCATTAATTAACAAAGTATTTTCCTGTAAAAACAAATGAATAATGGACTTTTTAGGCTTCTTATCATTCAAAATAAAATTAACTGATTCATCATTATTATTAATCCAATCAGCCAATTTTCTACAACTAAAACGACTATTATAAACTCCATAAACAACAAAACCCAACAATTCATCTAAAAAATACTCTTTAGGCCTGCCCTGACTTTTAAAATCACTTTTAAATAATAATGGAAAATCACGTTTAAAATTACTCACTAACTTTTTAACTGTAAAAACAATATTATCTTTACTCAAATTCTGTCCAGAAAAGATATATGTAAAAATAGCCTGATTACAAGTAGTATTGTCATAAACTAAAGTCATAAATATCAAAACACCTAAACTATTTTGACAAAACCAAAACATTTAAGTGTCACAAAATACATAAAAATAAATTGTGAGAAGTGTTTTAGTTTTGTTGCGTTAAATAACTATTTATCTTCTCACATATTTATAATTAACTACTTTTTAGAAATCAATATTTAAAATAAGCAAATCTACAACGAAAAATTAGTAAAAAAATAAAAAATTAGAAAAAATTATTTATTGGACAGACTCTCATTGGAATTTCAGGTGATTGAATATTTTTCCCATGTGGTGTATGGCTTCTGTGACTTCGTTAGGTGTAATGTCTGTGAAAGGTTCATAATCAGCTTTTTTTCTCAGAAAAAATAATTTTTCCAGTTCTGTTTTCATGTTTTTTTCGCCGAAATCGGATAATGCTTTTCTAACTTGTTTATGTTCTCCAATTCGCCTTTCATTATCATCAAATTCCCATGGATGTTTAATTTTAAATTTTTTCATGTAATCAAGCCATAATTCGCAATATAGATAGGAACTATAATATGCTCTGTTGATTATGCTTGCATTTACACACCATTCATCGCAATTTTCGGGAACTAGCATGTCTTTTAACATAGACATTCTTAAAGTTAAAAGATGTAATTGGTACTGTGGAAATTTTTCAATGTTCATGTGGTGTCTCCTATAACCAGATACTTGCGTTTTGTGCAAATTCTTCAATTTTTTTTGCTTTTGAAAATTCATCCATATGGCTGTAGAATTCTCTTAAAGTTTGGTCAAGAACATCTTCATGGGTACCGTTTAGTTTTTCAAAGCAGAAAATATAGTCCTGTGTGTCGATATCCGGTTCTTCTTTTAATGTCATTTTACCTAAAAAGTCATAGTTTTTTGCAAAATCCTTGATTTCTTTGGTATAGATTTCTTTTGCAGGTTCCATTTCCTTTTTGAACATTTCCAGTCTTGTAGTCATATTTTTCACCTCTTTGATATTGTGGAAAATCCAGTTTTCCCATTTAGTATATTGTTTTATATTTAATATATATTTAACTCATTTTAAATCCTTTATTTGTGAATTGAGAGCAATTATATCAAGTTAAAGCAATTTAGATAAATTAAAACATGTAATGTTAGAAAGGTATAGTTGGTATTGGGGAAATTTTGTAATGTCCATCATATCACCTTTTGAATGATATTGTGGCATTTCTAGAAAATTTATCAATGCCTTTTGCTTTTGAAAATTTGTCCATGTGGTTGTAGAGCTCGGTTAAAGTCTGGTCAAGAACATCTTCACGGGTACCGTTTAGCTTTTCAAAGCAGTAAATGTAGTCTTGTGTATCTATATCTGGTTCTTCTTTTAAGGTCATTTTGCCTAAAAAGTGACTCTTTCAAAAACTTTGTTGATTTGAAATTTTTTGATGAAAATTAGTTGTGAATTTTTAATTTTATTTAAAAATAGTTAAATTTAATAAATAGGTGGAGTAAAAGTTTTTATTATGCCTAATCAAAAAACAAATACTCCAAATAGTATTTTAGATGTTAAACAATATATGTTTTGCGATTCTAATGGAAGATTAGTCCTTTCAGATCCTCGTTTTGTGAAAATTTTTAAATCCTGTCAAAAAGCTCTGAAATCTTTTGATTTAAGTTTTAAAAAGGATGTTCCTTATTTTAAAATGAGTTTAGCTAGATGCCCACATTGTGGAACTCGTCATGTTGTTAAATATGGTTTTACAAAAAGAACATTAGTATTTAAAGAAATTGGTAAAACTAATGTGAAGGTTCAGCGTTATATTTGCAAACGTTGTGATAAAACATTTCAAACAGATTTAACAAGTCTTGTTGATAAAAACAGCAATTTTACGAATGAATTGAAAAGTGAATCAGAACATTTAATTTCAGATTATCTGGGAAGCTTAAAAAATGTTTGTAAATCATTTAAAAATTCTTTGGAATCACGGTTTCACATCAAACAATTGAAAATTGGCTTTTTGTTAATGAAAACATTTTAGAATTTGATTTAGGGCGTTGCTCGGGTTATTATGTCTTTGATGTAGAATGGATAAAAATCAACGGAAAATGGAAATATCGTCACACATTACTTGATTCTATTTCAAATTGCATCGTAGCAGATGCAATTTACGATACTGAAGATGATACAACTGTTGAAAAGTTTTTAAGTGAATCTACAGCAAATAAAAATAAAATTGCAATCACGACAGATTTAGATAAAAAATATGCCTCAATTATCCCAAAATTAGGTTTTAAACATCAATTGTGTATTTTTCATACTAAAAAAAGTTTAAATAAACAATTAAAAACTTTTAAAGATAAAAATCGTATTTCTGACGAAGAATATCAAGAATGTCACAAACAACTGAAAATAATCAAAGATTTATTCGATTTAAATGATTGTAATGAATTCAAAAATGAAGTACGATCTTTAATTTATCGTAAAGATGATTTTCATCCAGTGATTTATAAAATAATCAGAAAATCAATCACTCCACGATATAAAAGCTTCATTTATCACTTAAAAGATAAACGAATTGAAAAAATAAGTAACAAAATTGAAAATGCATTTCAAAAAACAATGCCAAAATCAAGAAAACGAACATTCAAGACCAAACGAGGCGTTTTAAAACGAATCTATCACAGAAATCTCATTTGGAATGACAATCGCAAAAAGGATTTTGAAAATCAACAAAGTTTTTGAAAGAGTCG
>NZ_JAZQIJ010000226.1:0-6107 GCF_045541095.1 Methanobrevibacter sp. | reverse complement strand
ATGCGCTGCAGACGGCTCAGGAATTTGCTACTGAATCGACGGTTCCCGGTACATCTGTAACTCCGATTACCGCTGCCGATGTTCAGATTGATAAGAATACTGGTGTCGTAACAGTCACTGTTATTGAAGACTTCTCGACTGTTGAACTGGAAAATGACACTAATTTTAATACGGGTTAGGTGATTTATTTGAATAAAAAGTTTAACGTATTTTGCGTTTTTTTCATAATACTTTTAATGACTATGAGTGGTGTTGCTGCTACTTGTAACATTATTGTTATCACTGACCCAACAGGTCAGGATCCTAATGGTGCAGCTGCGGGAAGTATGTCTTTTGCAGAAAACATGTTCCAGTCCACATTTTTAATGTCTAAAAACAATCAGTTTGCCGTACTCTCAGGGGGTACCGGTAGTTCTGACACTAGGTTGGATTCCATTGTTGCAGCTGTTGCGAGTTTGGAAAACAATGCATCTGCTGCTTCTGCAGCTTCCATTGCATCTAGATATAATGGGGCTCGTCTTTTAGTTGGTGGTCCGAATATTGGTGCTGCCATTGGTGGGTCTTATGATGCTTATGTAATTACTGTAGATGATTACTCAAATACAATTAAGGTTACTCCGTACAACAGCGGAATTGCTACCCTGCAGCCTGGTCAAAAGGGAGCTATTATTCACTTGAGGAACACTAACGGAAATCCGATGTACGGTACTGCTAACACTGTCAGAAAAGAAACTGCGATGAACATCGGTAAAATGATTAGGGATGGTTATCCTGCTACCACTATTTTATCTGAAGCTTTAGGTGAAGTTGCTAATGATTCTGGTGAAAAATACGGTGGAGGTGGAGTTAACCTCATATCCGGAATATCCACAGGAGACATGTTTACTCCAAGGGATATGAATGAGACGGGTTATGCGATGGATGAGGAATACTCGAAGATCTGTGAGGATTGCGGTTGGAGTGTAGGTTATCCTGCATCCGAAAGATATGATGTCTGTCCGGTTTGTAATGGAGAGCTGCGAACCGTTTATGCATATGAAGCTTTAGGAAATGCATTGACGGTCAGTCCGAACTCGGTCAGTGTATCGGTTTATGGTAGTGATAAGCCAGGTTTGGCCGCTACAACAAAAGAGATTGTCGAAGCATCTGTTGCTAAATACGGATATGATGCATCTGCTATTGCAGGTTCAATTAACAGAGGTATCAACAATGGTCTTTTAATGGGAGTGGATCATATCGAACCTAAGGATATCAATGTAAAACAGGGTTCTAAAGCGGTTGGTGTTTATTATAATGCACTGCCGGGTGATCGTTCATCCCCTGCATGGGACTTGCCTGTTGATGGAAACATTTTGAATATTTTGGGAAGTATTCAAACTGCGGTTGGTATCATTTTAATATTGCTTGTTGTATTTAGAAGCAGACTGTTGAAATCTTTCCAAAACAGGTGATTTTTACACCTTTTTTTTATTTTTTTTATAAGTGATAAAAATGGCTTTAATTTTAGTTAGAGGAGAAAACAATTCAAAATTGCAAAGTGCAATTTCAGATATAGAAAAACATGCTAATTTGTATTTGGTTACAACACCCAAAATTATAGATTCCGAGTTTGCAGACAATTTGGTAGAACATATTCTAAATTCCAAGCTCAGAACAAAATCAAATGTTGCAACTGCTTTTTTTGTAAAAGAAGATACTACTTTAAGTATTATTCAAGTTAAAAAAATTCATCCTCCTGCTCATGTGGTTGTTGTCAGCGACGAGTATGAAGGTTACAATGAACTTGTAGAGTTACTGGATAATGCAAAGCCTTTCCCTGGATATCATGTTCATAAAGCAAAAAATGAGGGAATGATTGATTACAAGATTATGGGAAAAGACAGGCATGTAAAAAATGATAAATTAAATAGCTATACAAAAAGATAGCTATTTCCTTTTTATTTTCATTATATTTCCGAGGGTACGTTCGCCTGCGGAACTGCTAACAAATTGATTCAAATCTATGTTGTCCACTTTTTCAAGCAGTGTGATATTTAGAGTTTTTTCAAGTTTTTTTGTTAATTTTGTATCAGGAGTCATTTTTCCTGTCTCGATTCTTGTAATGACTGAAACCCTTTCGTTGATTTTTTTACCCAGCTGCTCTCTGGACCAGTCTTTGGATTCTCTTGCTTTTCTTATTTTCAAATCAAAGTCTTCAATCAGTTCTTCTGTAGGTTCATCTCTTCTAGAAGAATAATTTCTATTGCGGGTATTCTTTTGCTGTTTGTTTTTTTGCTGTACGAATTTTGGTTTTGGTGGTGTTTTTTGTATTTTTCCAAGTTTTGCACAGTCTTTACAAACAATCATAACTGATCCTTCAATTTTTGCTCGTATTGGGTTATGTTCAGGTACGGGTTTGCCGCAAATTTCACATTCCATATTAATCAGTTTCCTTAAGTTTTTTCAATTAATTATATAATGGTTCTCATTAATAATAGTTAGTATACTATAAAATGAATACCTTTAAATACTTTAAAATTACAAATTGTTATTAAAGTAACATGCATATGAAATTTAATAACTAACTGGAGATGATTCACATGAATGATTTCAATGATTTGGAAAATTCTTCAAAAGAACAATTAATCGAAAAGGTTGAATACTTACAGGAAGAAGTTGATTCCTTAAGAGAAGAAAAATCCAAAGCTAAAAGTAACTTAATGTGGAAAGTTAGGAAATTAGAGAAAGATAAAGTACTAATTGAAAATGAAAAGATTAGATTAGAAAGAGAAACTAAATCTTTACGTGCTGAAGTGGATAGATTCAGATCTCCACCTTTAGTAATTGCTACCATTACCGAAGTCTTAGATGATCATAGAATGACTGTTAAAAGCAGCACAGGACCAAGTTTCCTTGTCAATTATTCAAAATTCTTAGATGAAAAATTATTAGTTCCAGGTTCAAGAGTAGCTCTTAATCAACAAACTTTTGGTATTGTGGAAGTATTGCCATCCGAAAAGGACGCAAATGTTTCCGGTATGGAAATTGAAACCAAACCTGATATAACCTATGATAAGATTGGTGGTTTAGAGGAACAAATTATTGAAGTTAAAGAGACTGTGGAACTTCCGTTAACCGAACCTGAATTATTCGAAAAAGTTGGTATTGAACCTCCTAAGGGAATACTTTTATACGGTCCTCCTGGAACAGGTAAGACTTTGCTTGCAAAAGCAGTAGCTAATGAAACCAATGCTACCTTTATAAAAATCGTTGCATCCGAATTCGTTAAAAAATACATAGGTGAAGGTGCAAGGCTTGTTCGTGAAGTATTTGAATTGGCTAAAGAAAAAGCACCGGCTATCATTTTTATTGATGAACTGGATGCAGTTGCAGCTAAAAGACTTAAAAGTTCCACCAGTGGTGACAGAGAAGTTCAAAGGACTTTAATGCAATTGCTCGCAGAACTGGACGGATTTGAATCAAGGGGTGATATCGGTATTATTGGAGCTACCAACAGACCGGATATTCTTGACCCTGCACTATTGCGTCCTGGACGTTTCGACAGATTTATTGAAGTGCCTCTTCCAAACATTGACGGAAGAAAAGAAATTCTAAAAATCCACACTAAAAACATGTCCTTTTCAGAAGAAGCAGACATTGACTTGCTTGCTGATTTGACTGACGGACTGTCAGGTGCTGATTTAAAAGCGGTATGTACTGAAGCAGGTATGTTTGCTATCCGTGAAAAACGTGATAAAATCACTGTTGACGATTTCATGGATGCAATCGACAAGGTAATGAAAAAATCCAGTGAAGATGAACTATTTAATACTGAAGCCGGAGTAATGTTCGGCTAATTTTTTTTGCTCACAAATTGTTATTTAAATATGAAAAATAAGCCGATGATGAACCCTATGAGCTCTGATATGTGATGAATGATGGGCGAGCTGAGGCTTATTTTTTTAAAATTTTTTTTCTAAAACTTTATTTAACATTAATTCTAATATGATATTATGTTATTCGATAGAAATGATGAAAGGACTAATGAGAGAGTTCTTTATAAGACAAAGCCTAATATGATATTAGGTTGTAAAAAAGCTATATTTGCGGTTGTTTTATTAATCATTGTTTTTATTGTTTCACCAAAGGTAATTCAATTCATAGGTGAAATGCAGGTTTATCTGATATCACATATTCAACTTCCGTTAACAAGATATACTGCCATAGCATTTTTTGTTGTGATTTTAGCAATAATTCTTTATATTATATGGCAACTTATTGGATGGTATTCTTTGGAATATACATTGACGGATACACGTGTAATAATAAAATCTGGCGTTTTATCCACTAAAAAGAATTATATGCCTTATTCAACTATCCAGGATATCAATACTTCTCAAAGCATTCTTGCAAGGTTATTCAATGTTGGAACTGTATCAGCATTCAGCGCATATGACAACAATCAAATCAATCTTGAAAACATTTCAGATCCTTCAAAGGTTGAAGATATCATATTCAATAACATGATGGGATACAGAAACTTCCAGGAACCACCAAGGCAATACATTAATCGTGGCTCTAATAGAAGGCCTTTCATTGAAAATAACAACCATGATGATTTCATTGACCGAAACGATTATTATGATGAGTATGAGCCGATTACTCCAATAACTCGTGAAAGAAATCAATTCCCAAGAAGGGAATATGAATATTATCCTGAAGAGTTTGTAGAGGAGAAAAGTTATCCGAGTTATGAGTATGAACCCTATGAGGGTGACTTTGAATATAACATGAATCGCGCTATTGACAATAGCAGGCATCAAGGTCAAAATCGCTTCGAAGATGAAAGCTATTATGCTGAAGATAGGATTGATTATTCATCAGCGAATGATGATTACTATCAAAATAATGATTCTCAAAATTATTATAATGAAGTTAAAGATTACGCTCAACAAAATGAAGCTGATGAAGTAGATGAAATTGAGAATACTAGCGAAACTGTAATTCGAAGGCATTTTGACAAATTCAAAAAATAATTTTTTTTAATTTTTTAGGTGTATTTTAATGGAATTATTATGCATACAATCTCAGGAACATCCGCAATTGCCTCAGGCTGAATTGAAAGCGGTAATTGAATGTGAAAATATTCAAACCGAAATTGAGGTAATTTGTGAAGGTTTAGTAATTCTGAAAGGCATTGCTGAAGATAAGATTGATGAGTATTACAGAATTCTAACCAGAAGGCTGGGTTATACTCATGAGGTACATGAAATAATAGTCAAATCTTCTATTGAAAAATTGGCAGAAGATGTTTCTAATGTGAAATGGTCTGATTATATCAGTGAAACATTTGCAGTACGTGTAAAAAGATTTCACTCCGAAATCAGCACTGTTGAAACTGAAAGAAATGTGGGTGCATTAATTTTAAGCAATTGTGATGATATTAAGGTTAAGTTAAGAGAACCTAATTCCCTGGTAAGATTGGTTGCCTTTGAAAGTGATGTTTATGTGGCTGTTGAAAAAATCAAATTGAATAAAAAACATTTCGAAGACAGCAAACCTCATAAACGCCCATTTTTCTATCCTGGATCTATGAGTCCGAAATTAGCAAGATGCATGGTTAATCTGTCAAGAGTGACTGCTGGAGATTTATTGCTGGATCCATTCTGTGGAACCGGAGGAATACTTATCGAAGCAGGTCTGATAGGTTGCAAGGTTCTGGGTTCAGATATTTACTGGAAAATGAAAAACGGCACTGCCATTAATCTGGAACATTATGGAATTACAGATTACAGAACATTCAATCTTGATGTTCGTGAACTTAAGATGTATGAAAAAGTGGCCGGTGTAGTTACAGATCCTCCTTATGGCATATCCACCTCGACAGGAGATATTGAAGGTAATGATATTTTCAAGGAATTTTTCCATGCAATCTATGACAACATGAAGGATGACGCTTATCTCTGCATGGCCAGTCCTCATTATGTCGACTTAAAACCTATGGCTGATGAAGTAGGTTTTGAAATAGTTGAACAATATGGAATCAAAATGCATAGAAGTTTAACAAGAATTATTTCTGTAATTCGCAAAAAATTAGATTAATCATACAATAATAGTTACATTTATAT
>NZ_JAZQIJ010000225.1:0-2884 GCF_045541095.1 Methanobrevibacter sp. | reverse complement strand
ATAGTAAATTGATTTATTTTATGGTGAAATTTTGGTAAAGATATCTGTTATCGTTCCAGTTTATAATGTGGAGAAGTACCTGTCTGAATGTATGGACAGCCTTGTCAATCAGACATTTGAGGACATTGAAATTATTTGCGTTAATGACGGGTCCACCGACACATCTCCTGAAATTCTTGAGAACTATGCGAAAGAGGATAGGAGAATAAAAATAATTTCCCAGGAAAATCAAGGACTTGGAGCAGCAAGAAACAGGGGAATAAAACATTCAAATGGAGATTATCTTTTTTTTATTGATTCCGATGACTTTTTGGAACTGAATACACTAAAATTACTGTATGACAATGCAGTATCAAATGATTCAGATATAGTTTTCTACAGACTCTACAAATATCTTGATGGTGAAAAAATCAACTTTCCAATGTACCGCTTTAACAAAATATTCAAAGACGTTGACTTTGACCATTTCACTTTTGACTATCATAACATAAAGACACATGTTCTCAATGGAGGCTACAATTCCGTAGTTAAACTCTACAAAAAGGCATTTCTTGACAGATATGATGACTTTTATTTCACGGAAGGGATTGCATTCGAGGATGTTCTATTTCATGTCAAGGTAATGCTAAGGGCGAAAAGAATTTCCCATGTTCCCCAGCAACTGTATTACTATCGAATCAATGAAAATTCCATAATGAACACCCCGAAATATACACCAGACATATTCAAAGTTGTTGATATGGTTGTCCAGTTCATGGAAGACAATAACTTGACAGAAGAATTTAGACCTGATCTGGATTACTTTAAAATGAGAAGAATTGATGCTCACCTTCTCAAATCATATTCAGAGGAATACTTCCAAATAGCTAAAAAGAGATATGAAGAAATCAAATTTACAGAATTATTCAGGGAGGATGAACTCAGAAGATTCAATCTGCTTCTTTCGTCTGATAATTTCAATGAATATCTCATTAATCTATATGAAACTGACAAAAAACTCATGAACGATGCAAATACGAAACTTCACAACGAAAACAGAAAATACAGAAAGCAAAACGACAAGCTTAAAAAGGAAATCTCCAAAATAAAAGCAGAAAAAAATGAATTGTCAAAAAGAAACGATGAGTTGAAAAAGACCAATGAGGAAATCATATCATCCAACAGCTGGAAACTTACAAAACCTTTGAGAAAAACCGGAAAATTATTCAGGTGATTTTTAATGTTATACGGTTTAATGAGCTATAATTATACAATCAATCTGGGAAATGAGATACAAAGCATTGCTGCAAGACAGTTTATTCCAAAAATTGACTGTTACATTGATCATGAAAAGATTCATTTATTTAAAAATCCTCAAAAAGTCAAGATGATAATGAACGGATGGTATCTTGACTGTCTGGATGCATGGCCTCCTTCAGAGGACATTATACCCCTTCTGATTTCCATGCATTTCAATACTTCTGTAAACAGTACAAGGGATATAATCCTGTCCGATGAAAGCAGGGATTATTTTTCAAGCTACGGACCTGTCGGATGTAGAGACCATTCTACATTAGCGGTTCTTGAGGAAAAGGATATTGATGCATACTATTCAGGATGCCTTACCCTGACATTGAAAAGCCAAAAACGTGAAAATGATTTTAAATATGTAGTTGTCAATTCAAATAAATCTGATGAAATAATTGATTATTTAAAAACAAAAACAGATCTGCCCGTATACAACGTTAATCAGGTTACACCACTTTCATATCATAAGAAATATTTGGAAAATATTGATTTGAATCAGAAAATGACTTCATTTTACAGATGTGATGAAAAATTTTTAATTGCTGAAAACTTACTGAACATATATGACAATGCATCTTGTGTCATAACAGATAGAATGCATGCAGCATTACCTTCTTTAGCTTTAAATACTCCTGTACTTTTTATAAATAGTTCGGAATATGGTCTTGAAAGATTGGAAGGTATTTCAAGGCTTGTAAGGGAAACCACTCTTGAAGAATATGAGAATGACATTTCAATTTTTGATGTGGAAAATCCGCCAAAAAATCCTAAGGAATATCTGAAAATAAGAGAAAATTTGATTAAAAAGGTAAAAAGTTTCACCGGCCATATTAGTGACAGTTATGCCGTTTATTCTGATTTTCAACAGAGTTTGTCAAATAAACTTTTAATCAGCAGAACCTACGATGAAACTAAAAATTACATGTCTAATGTTAACTTGATTAACAGTACCAACACCAAAAAAATCAGAGCTCAGGAGAAATTAATTGAAAAACAGCAAAAGACAATCGAAAAACAGGAAATGATTATTCGGGAAATGGAAAATTCATCAAGATGGAAATTCCAAAATCCCTTAAGAAAACTGAAAAAATAATCATCACTTCTTTGAAAAAAATCATGATTTTTCGAATGTAATGCATATAAAAGTAAAATAGGTTATTTCTCCAATAGCCTATCCTCAACACCCAATTAAAGTTAGATGCAACTATCTACTAACCCTGACTAAAAGATTACTTTTGACTGATACTCCTAAATGTTATCCAGGATTGGATAAAAATTAAATATCATTTTTGATAAACTACTATTAAAAACACTAGAGGGATTACTATTTTAAAGCAAAGAATTGAATACATTGATTTTTTAAGGGCATTGGCAATATTTGGAGTTATAGCTACACACATATTTCTGATTTGGCCAAATGCTGAAATAATGCATTTTAAAATAGTTTCATTTAAACAGATTTTCACCTATGCCGTTCCTCTGTTTTTGCTCATAAGCGGAGCACTACTTTTAAACAGAGACATTGAACTGGGTGACTTTTTCAAAAGAAGGATTTCAAGAATCATTTCACCATACCTGTTTTATACTATAATACATG
>NZ_JAZQIJ010000224.1:0-10683 GCF_045541095.1 Methanobrevibacter sp. | reverse complement strand
TGATGTTGATGGTGTTTATTCTGTTGATGTTAACGGCACTATTAGAGATGTTGCTGTTGCTGATAATCTGGGTAACGTAACACTGTCTTTAGCTGTTGGTCATTATTATGCTAATGTGACTTTTGATAATGGTAATTATTCTACTGTTGTTTCTAATAATGAGTTTGAGGTTTATAAGGCTCTGAATAATGTTAAAGTTAGTGTTAATAGTGTTACTTATGGTAGAGATTCTGTGATTGTTGTTTCTGCTGATGTTGATGGTGTTTATACTCTTGATTTGAATGGTGATGTCACTACAATTGAGGTTGTTAATGGTACTTATTCTAGATCTTTACGTCTTGGTGTTGGTAAGTATTATGCTAATGTGACTTTTGATGATGGTAATTATTCTACTGTTGTTTCTAATGCTGTGTTTGAGGTTTATAAGGCAATAAATAATGTTAAGGTTATTGCTAGCAGTGTTACTTATGGAAATTCATCTGTAATAGTTGTTGTTGCTGATGTAGATGGTGTTTATTCTGTTGATGTTAATGGAACTATTATGGATGTTGCTGTTGTTGGTAATCTGGGTAACGTTACATTGTCTTTGGGTGCAGGTCATTATTATGCTAATGTGACTTTTGATGATGCCAATTATTCTGCTGTTGTTTCTAATGATGTGTTTGATGTTTACAAAGCAAAAAATAATGTTAAAGTCACTGTTAATAATGTTAAGTATGGTGATAAGGCTGTAATTCATGTTGTTGCCGATGTTGATGGAAATTACACTCTTGATGTGAACGGTACAATTTATAATATCACTGTTGTAAAGGGTAAATATACTAAATCAGTGCGTCTTGGTGTGGGCAGGTATTGTGCTAATGTGACTTTTGCTGATGATGCAAATTATACTAATATTATAACTAATGCTTCTTTTGAGGTTTATAAGGCGGTTAATAATGTTTATGTTTTTGCTAATAGTGTTACTTATGGTGAAAAGTCAGTGATTATTGTTGCTGCTGATGTTGACGGCAATTATACTGTTGATGTGAACGGTACTTATTATACAGTTGTTGTTGATGGTCAATCAGGTAACGTAACATTGTCTTTGGGTGCCGGACATTATTATGCTAATGTAACTTATGAAAACGAAAATTATTCTACTATCATTTCTAATGATGTGTTTGAGGTTTATAAGGCTATAAATAATGTAAAAGTTACTGTTAATAGTGTTACTTATGGCAATGAGTCTGTGATTGTTGTTTCTGCTGATGTGGATGGCGTTTATACTCTTGATTTGAATGGTGAAATTACTACAATTGAGGTTGTTAACGGTTCATATTCCAGATCAGTGCGTCTTGGTGCTGGTAAGTATTATGCTAATGTGACTTTTGAACATGAGAATTATTCTGCTGTTATTTCTAATGCCGTGTTTGAGGTTTATAAGGCTGTAAATAATGTTTATGTTATGATTGGTGGAAATATGGATAGTGGAGAAGTAGTTCTTGAGGTTGCTGCTGATGTCGATGGTGTTTACATACTTGATTTCAATGGTGATGTCAACGAAATACTGGTTGAAAACGGAACCTATTCTATTTCATTGAATCTGCCGGCAGGTAAGTATTATGCTAATGTGACTTTTGAAAATGAAAATTATACAAATGACATTTCCAATATTGAATTTGAGATTTCTAAAGTAGTAAATAATGTTAAAGTTATTACTAATAGTGTAATTTATGGTAATGAAACTGTAATTTATGTTGTTGCTGATGTTGATGGTGTTTATACCCTTGATTTGAATGGTGATGTCACTACAATCGATGTTGTAAATGGAACCTATTCTATTTCATTGAATCTGCCAGCAGGTAAGTATTATGCTAATGTGACTTTCGTTAATGATTATTACTCTAATATTATTACTAATGCTGTGTTTGAGGTTTATAAAGCCGAAAATAATGTTAAAGTTAGTGCTAAGAGTGTTACTTATGGTAAAAAGTCTGTGATTATTGTTTCTGCTGATGTTGATGGTGTTTATACTGTTGATGTTAATGGAACTATTTATAATGTTACTGTTGTAAATAATAAAGGTAGACTTGCCTTATCTCTTGGAGCAGGTAAGTATTATGCTAATGTGACTTTTGATAATGGTAATTATTCCACTATGAGTACTAATGCTGTCTTTGAGGTTTATAAGGCTGTTAATAATGTTTATGTAATTGCTAATAGTGTTACTTATGGTGAAAATGCTGTAATTTTTGTAGCCGCTGATGTTGATGGCGTTTATACTGTTGATGTTAATGGTACTATTATGGAGGTCTCTGTTGTAAATAATATGGGTAATGTTACATTGTCATTGGGTGCAGGTAGTTATTATGCTAATGTGACTTTTGATAGTGAAAACTATACAAATATTATTTCCAATGATGTATTTGAAGTTTATAAAGCTGTAAATAATGTTAAAGTTATTGCTAATAGTGTTATTTATGGCGATATTGTTGTACTTGAAGTTGTTGCTGATGTTGATGGTAATTATACTCTTGATTTCAATGGTGATGTCAGTACAATTGAAGTTGTGAACGGTAAATATTCCAGATCTTTGAGTTTAGGTGTTGGTAAGTATTATGCTAATGTCACTGCTTTAGATAATGGTAATTATTCTTCTGTTGTTTCTAATGCTGTGTTTGAGGTTTATAAGGCTATCAATAATGTTAAAGTTAATGTTAAAAATGTTACTTATGGCAAAGAGACTGTGATTGTTGTTTCTGCTGATGTTGATGGTGTTTACACTCTTGATTTCAACGGTCAAATCAGTACCATTAATGTCGTGAATGGTAAGTATTCTAAATCACTCCGTCTTGCTGCGGGTAAGTATTATGCTAATGTGACTTTTGCTGATGATGCAAATTATACTAATATTATTACTAATGCTGTGTTTGAGGTTTATAAGGCTGTAAATAATGTTAAAGTTAATGTTAAAGATGTTCCTTACGGTCAGGATGTTGTTCTTGAGGTTGTTGCTGATGTTGATGGTGTTTACATTCTTGATTTGAATGGTGATGTCAGTACAATTGAAGTTGTCGACGGCAGATATTCCATTTCATTGCATCTGGGTATAGGTAAGTATTATGCTAATGTGACTTTTGATAATGGTAACTACTCAAACATTATTACTAATGCTGAGTTTGAGGTTTATAAGGCTATAAATAATGTTATAGTTATTGCTGAAAGTGTTACTTATGGTGAAGAGACAGTGATTACTGTTTTAGCTGATGTTGATGGTGTTTACGTCCTTGATGTAAATGGTAATGTGACTACAATCAGTGTTGTAAATGGTACATGCTCCATTTCATTGAGCCTTGATGTCGGCAGTTATTATGCTAATGTTTCATTCAGCAATCCTGACTATGATTCAATCATATCAAATGCAACATTCAAAGTTTTACCTGTAGGGGACTATGACATGACTGTTGTGGCAGCATATGGTGATGATGTTTATGTTTATGTTTTACTTCCAAGAACTGCAACTGGAAATGTGACAATGCATGTTGCTGGTAAGGATTACACTGTAGAGGTTAATACCGGAATTGCATTATTCACTGTTCCTGATTTAGAACATGGTTATTATAATGTCACTATTCACTATGGCGGTGATGATCACTATGTGTCCAAAACTTCAAATATTACAGTTTATATTAAAAAGGTAATGATTGATGCATATGATGTCAAGTATGGATGGGCAAAATCAATTACATATTCAGTAAAATTGATTGATGAATATGGAAATCTTGTTAGAGACAAAGAAGTCATGTTTTCCATTAATGGAAAAACATTTAAATCAGTCACTAACCGTAATGGTATTGCCAGTGTTTCCTTATCATTGAATATCGGAACTCACAGTATCAATATCACTTACCGCTCAGAAAATGTTACCAGAAATATTACTGTTGTTTCCAGATTCAGCGGAAACAAAAACATCAATATGTACTATTTCGATGGAAGCAAGTATACCTTCAAGGTTTATGGCAATAACGGAAAATTGGTTGGAGCAAATCAGGTAGTAGTAATCAAATTAAACAAAAAGACTTACAAAGTTAAAACAGATAAAAATGGTGTTGTTAAGTTCACTATTCCAAATACATTGAAAAAATTCGGAAAATATACTATTACAGCAACATATAAAGGACAAACTATCAAAAATACAATTAAAGTAAGACAGATTTTGACTTCCAAAAAGACAGTTAAGGTTAAAAAGACAGCTAAAAAATTAGTGGTGAGTGCAAAACTTAAAAAGAAACTAAAAGGCAAAAAGATAATATTCAAATTCAAAGGTAAAAAATATACTACAAAAACAAATAAAAATGGAATTGCTAAACTAACAATTAAGAAAAATGTGATTAAAAAGCTTAATAAAGGTAAATCATATAATTTAATAATATTCTATAATAAAATTAATATTAAAACAAAAATTAAAGTTATATAATTGGAGTGTTATGGGGGTGTTTTCATGAAAAAAATTAATATATGTTTGATGGCATTTTTGATTTTGTTGTTGGGTGTGGGTTTTGTTTCCGCAACCGATGACGGAGTAAATGGTGAAATTAACAATAATGTATTAAATGCTGTGGATGCTGATGAATTCGCTGTTGATGGGGCTGATGATAAACTTGGTTCTGTTGATGATGAGATTATTGGTGGTAAAACTCACGTTGAAGTGAATTCATATGATCTTTCTAGTTTAAATCCGCATTCTGTTGATATTTATAACGATTCAGATTATGTAGCTTATGTATATGCGCCGAATCAGTCTCAGGGTAATGTTTCTGTTATAATTGGTGAAGATGAAGAGGCGATAGAGGTTTTCAATAATGATATTCAGTCTTTATATAGTGAAGCGGATGAAAATGATACTGGGTATTCATATTTCTATATCAGGCCAAGTGACATTAGATTAAATTTAGTTCCGGATGTATATTATGTGAATGTAATTTATAAGTACGGATTTACATTAAGTGAAAGTAATGATGGTATTGTTCACTTTGTTGAGGATGCGAATCATGTAAAAGTTATAGCTCCTGATGAAATTGTCATTGGAGATCCTATGAACAGTTTTATTAGCATTTATGTAGAGGGTACTTTAGGAAATCTCAGCGTTTTAATTGATGGTAAGAAGATAATCGACAGTGAGGTTTTTGATTTAAAAAATGACACTGGGGCAGGTGAATTAAAACCGGCTATTCTTGTTGATATGAAAAATTATTCCGTAGGTCAACACACATACGAAGTTTCATATTATGGCGGCAACTGGGAAGATGTATCTTTCACAGGCAAAATCAACGTCACATATCTTTTTGATGTTGCTGTAAATCCTGTCTATGATTACGGTGATGAAATTAATTTCATAGTTATGTTGCCTGGTGATGCAAGCAGTAATGAAATCAGAGTCAACAATAAAATTTACCGCATTGATTTGGAAGACGGTTTTGCAAATTTAACACTGTCTGATTTTAATTTATACGAAACTCCTCTAAACTTTACATATAATGACGTGAAATATGGTGAAAAATCATTCAAGTTATACTTAAATCCTATGGTATATGTACCAACAACTGTAAGATATGGCAGTGATGAGAAAATCGTTCTGAAGTTTCCGGGTGATGCTCAAGGTAAAGTAAACATCACTTTGGATTTTTCAGATGTGGAAAGTGTTGATATTGTTAACGGAATGGTTAATTATTCATTGAATTCATTGCAGGTCGGTTCACATGCAGTTTTACTGCAATATGATGATGAAACCTATCAGATTGACGAAGGATTCATTTTCGAAGTTATTCCTAATGTTGAGTTTAAAAACAATCTGACTATTGGTGAAAGCAGTAATGTTAATGTTGATATTGGGGTAACAGGCAACATTACCGTATATTGCAATGACCAATTCGTATCAAATGTCACAATCGAAAATGGTAAAATAAATTTCTCAATTCCTTCTTCTTATTTGCATTTGGGTGAAAATGTCTTCACACTAAAATATAACGGCTTTGATTTGTATGAGGATCCTTTCTATTATTATGATGGTGAAGCAGGCAAAAATGTTCCATATAAATATACTGTGAATGTTGGACCTGAAGTGTTAAGTATCCCAGATGAATTTTCCCAAAATGGGGAAGGAAATATAATTTTGGACTTGCCTCTCGGATTCAGCGGCAATATTGATGTTTATGTTAACAATGAGTTATTTTCAACCACTCCTGCTTTAGGAGGCATTAATAACATCTCTGTATTTGGGTTAAAAGGTAAAGAAAACAATATTGGTGTCGTTTTAACTGATGAAAAAGATAATTCTTATGAGCTTTATAAAGATGTTTACCTTGCAAAAGTCGAACCTCAGGTTGATATATTTATTCCTACTTACTATGCAATACCAACAATTATTGTTAATTGCCCAAGTGATGCTACTGGCGAGTTTCTGATTACAATTGGTAATTATTCTATCAAAAAAACTTTGGAAAATGGTAATGCAACCTTTAAAATTTATGATTTGGCTGATGGAGTTTATAACACTACATTTTTATATGCTGGTGATGATAAATACGCAGCTTTCTACGAACATGATCTTGTAAACATTACAAATGTTGGTTTCAAGGACCCTAAATTAACAATCTCTGTTCCAAGTTTTTATCAGGGTAAAAAAACGGTCGTCACTGTAAAAACTGTCAGTTCATTTACAGGCACTGTAAAGGTTAAAATCGGCTCAAAAACTTATACTATTAGTGTGGTTAAAGGTAAAGGAACCAAAACTATTTCCGGAATTAATGTGGGCACATATTCTGCAGTGGCTACATTTGCTGAAGATAATGTATTTAAATCAGCTACCAAATCTGTAAGTTTTAAGGTTAAGAATAAAATTCAGTTAACTCTGAAAACAGTTAAGGTTAAAAAATCAGCTAAAAAGTTAGTAATTACTGCTAGTTTGAAAATTTATGGTAAAGTAGCTAAAAATAAAAAGCTCAAGTTCCAATTCGTCAAAAAAATTATTAAAGCTAAAACCAACAAAAAAGGTGTTGCAAAAATAACCATTACAAAAGATATTCTTAAAAAGCTTAAAGTTGGTAAAAAAATAAAGTATCAAGTAACTTATGGTAAAACAGTCAAAAAGACAGTTAAAGTTCTAAAATAATTATTAAATCAAAGGGTGTAAGAAAATGAAGAAATATCAAATCATTTTAATATCATTTGCAGCATTATTGTTGATAATGGGTGTTGTGGGTGCAGCTGAAGTTGATGATATTACAAATGACACTATAGTTAGTGACAATATAATTTATTCAGATGATATTTTATATTCTAATAATTATTCAGATGTTGTGAGTTCAAATAAGGAAGTCAACGGCAATACATTCTCAGATCTTCAAGATGTAATCTATTACAGCAGTGCTGGTGACACAATCTTTTTGAATAACGACATCTATCAGGATAGTTCAAATTATATTTATGTAAATAAAACAGTGACAATAGATGGAAAAGGTCACACTCTTGATGCACAGCAAAAATCAAGCATTTTCTACATTGAACATGCTTCAAATGTAGTATTGAAGAATATGATCTTTAAAAACGCCAAAAGTGTAAATGGCGGAGCAATTTATGCAGGTTCAGGACTTTTAAATGTATCCAATTGTACTTTTATCAATAACTCTGCAAAGTTAGGTGGAGCAGTATATTGTGAAGTTGAATCAAGCTTAGTTTATTGTACTTTTGAAAATAATTCAGCAGAACAAAATGGGGGAGCTGTATTTTCTAAAAAAGATATTGATTTATCATTTTCCACATTCACAGCTAATCATGCACAAAAAGGTGGTGCAGTTTACTGTACAAATAATCAGGGTACTATAATCGGCTCTGACTTTATAGGAAACACTGCAGTAGATGGTGGTGCAATTTATTGGGATGGTCGTAAATTAGAAATGGAATTCGACAAATTTATGAATAATACTGCTAGTAAAA
Organism: Methanobrevibacter sp.; assembly: GCF_045541095.1. Lineage (GTDB taxonomy): Archaea > Methanobacteriota > Methanobacteria > Methanobacteriales > Methanobacteriaceae > Methanocatella. The sequence goes on along the minus strand of NZ_JAZQIJ010000224.1, from coordinate 2,706 downwards.
ATGGAGGTGCAGTATTTTTAAACTCATGTAATCAAATTGATATCAGTTACGCCTCCTTTTTCAACAGTAATGCTAATGAAGGAGGTGCATTGTACTTCCTCAACTCCGCTGCAAATCTTGTTTCAAGTTTTTTTATAAATAACTCTGCATCAAAAGGCGGTTCTATATCCTTTGTCAATTCTACTAACATGGTGGAATATTGTGGTTTTGAACGTAATTCCGCTGATGAAGGTGGAGCAATACTTTTAAATAATTCACAAAGCAATATAGAAGGTTCAAATTTCGAATTTAACACTGCTTTTGAAAAAGGTAGTGCAATTTATTGGGCTCCATTAACTTATAATTTGAATTGCACTATATCCAGTTCAGAATTCTATAATAATAAGGTAAAATCTTACTCATTAACAGGAAATTTCACTAATGGAAATTTAATTTTAGAGCTTAAAGGATGGAACAATTACGTCAATGCCATTTATGCAGATACACGTATTGAATTGAAAGATGTAAGATATTACAATGGAAATATAACCAATAGTGATAAGGAAGCAGACAATAATGGTGCCAGTGGCCAAAACATTACATTAGAAATTTATGATTCAAGTAAAAATCTTTTAATAAACACTACCTTTATGACAAATACATTCGGTCAGCAATATTACAATCTTTTCCTTTTGAAAGATGGACAGTATACTTATAAAGCATATCATTCAGATAATGATTATTATACTTCTGTACAATGCAATGGTAAGTTTACCTTAAATAGGCCTGCAAGTTCAATCAGTCTTAATATCACTGATAAAGAAGAATTTATATATGGGCAGTGTGTTATACCATTTAATATTATGTATCGTACTGATGTAGTGGCAGTCATTACAAATGAGGATGGGTCAGCTGTTTATTACAACAGCACTGTTAATGAATATTCCAGACGTGTATATGTTGATTTGCCTGCCCAGGAGGAATATTATAAAATCACAGTATATAATGTCCCAAATAGCAAATATCTGGGCAGTCAGGATTCCAAATTGTTCAAAATTTTAAAAACAGGTTCCTCAATTTCAATAAATCCTGTAAATGATTTTAATTATGGAAGAAATCCTGTAATTTCTTTCAATGTGGAAAATATGACTTATATTCTTGTAACAGTATATAATGAAGACGGAAGGGGAGTTTATTCAACAACCTCGGATGATGATTATATTGTTTTTCCAGTATTAAATATAGGAAAATATTATATGTATGCAGAAAATATGGCTAGTGAAAACATTACTAGTTCAACTAGTTCTGCTACTACTTTCAATATATTAAAAGCAACAAATACTATTAATGTTTCTGCAAGTAATGTAGGTTACGGAAATCCTGTTGTGATAACTGTTCATGCATGGGTTGACGGTGATTACAATATTGACGTTAATGGCACTTTAGTAAATGTTAGGGTAGCTGGAGGTCAGGGTGAAACCGAATTATCTCTTCCTGTTGGACAATATTACGCAAATGCAATTTTCAATAATCCAAATTACGATACTGATATTACAAATGCAAAGTTCTCTGTTCTTCCGGTGTGCGATATAAAAGTAAACTATAATGAAGATGTTGTTAGTGGAGAAAATATAATATTTAATGTTGCAGTTGATAATGATGCAACAGGCAATATAACCCTTTACTTCGCAAACGATGAATACACAACAGCAATTAATAATGGTAAAGCAATAATTGAAGTTTCAAATGTGGGATCCGGAGACCATAATGTTTCAATTGTTTATGACGGTGATGAGAATTATGCCGGCAATAAAGTCGATTTAAACGTTCATGTCAAAACATTTAGCATCATGTTAAATCCGTTGCAATCAAATGTTCTTTCTGCAACATTATACGATGAAGACGGAAATGGTGTTTCTAATAGGGAAGTGTTGTTTTCAATTGACGGACAATCTTTCATTTCAGTCACTGACAGTAAGGGTATAGCAAGTGTTAATTCGGATTTAGCAGTGGGAGCTCATCATATCAGAATTATCTATTTGTATCAAAATATTACTGATAATATTACTGTTTCCAGATTCAGTGGAAATAAAAACATCAATATGTACTATTTTGATGGAAGCAAATACACTTTTAAGGTTTATGGAGATGATGGTAACGCGGTTGGTGCAAACCAGAATGTTGTAATCAAGTTAAATAAAAAGAGTTATACTGTAAAAACCGATAAGAATGGGGTTGTAAGTTTTAAAATTCCATCCACTGTTAAAACTGGAACATATGCTATTACAGCATCATATAAAGGAGACAGCATTAAAAACACTGTTAAAGTAAAGCAGATTTTAACTTCCAAAAAGACAGTTAAGGTTAAAAAGACTGCTAAAAAGTTGGTATTGACAGTAAAACTTAACAAGAAACTAAAAAATAAACCTATAATATTCAAGTTTAAAGGTAAAAAATACGCAGCAAAAACTGATAAATACGGAATAGCTAAAGTCACAATTAAGAAAAATGTGATTAGTAAACTCAGTAAAGGTAAAAGTTATACTGTAAGCATAAATTACTACAAAATTAGTTTAAAAACTAAGGTTAAAGTAATGTAAAAATTTTATTTGTGTGGTGGGATTATGAATAAATTTTTTAAATGTTTATTAGTTTTTTCAATATTGTTTGTAAGTATGGGTTTTGCCTGTGCTTCAGATGATATTGCATTGGATAATGAAACTAGTA
>NZ_JAZQIJ010000223.1:0-22723 GCF_045541095.1 Methanobrevibacter sp. | reverse complement strand
AAGAATCATATTTATGACAGCTTTACCATCAATTACTTCAGCAAAAATATTATTGCCGTTTAATGTGAATTTAACAAATCCTGTTGCGTTTTCATCAACGTTAACAGTAACAGTTACATCATAACCGTCTACAACAACATCATGTGTTACTGTTGTGTTCTTTTTAATGTGGTCGGTTACTGTGAATGCTTTTGATGTTTTGTTTGAGTTGAATTTGGAATCTCCCAGGTAGGTTGTTTCTACATTATAATCTCCGGCAGGTAAAATAACATTATAAACCGCTTTACCGTTATTTACTGCAATGTAAACTGCTTTGCCACCAATGTCGAATTCAATAAGACCGCTAGCAGCGCTGTCTATGGTTGCTGTAATGGTTACATTATTTTCCATTGAGTCAACATCGACAGTTATGGTTGTGTTTTTCAATTCCACAACCTGTTTGATTACAGTAAATGAGGTAGTTGTAGTTGCATTGTTGAAGTTTTCATCACCCAAATAAGTTACAACTGCACTGTATGTTCCAGGTCCGAAGTCATAGCTGAATACTGCTTCACCTTTGTTTACAGGAACAATGAAGGTTTGGCCTAAAACAGCAAGTGTAACGTAGCCGCTTGCATTATTGTCGACTTTGGAAACAATAGTTACTGTATATCCATCAACAGTTGAAATCACTGAGATGGAAGTGTCTTTTTTAACATGTCCGACAACAGTGAATGTTTCTGTGGTTGTGTTGGAATAGAATTTTGAATCTCCAAGATATGTTGCTACAACAGAGTAGTCGCCAGCTGTTAAAACATCTTCAAGAACTGCTTTTCCGTCTTTTACTTCAGCATATAATGTATAATTCTCAACTCCAGTAACTTCAAACTTGACAAAACCAGTAGCGGTAGGATCAACTGAAACGGTCATTGTTACATTATTTTCAAATGTTTCAACATTCACTTCAATAGGTGTGTTATTGAGTGGAATTTCACCAACTTTGATTTCAATTTCTGTTGCATTTGCATTAAAGTCTTCATCTCCTAGATATGCAGCTTTCAATGTGTAATTTCCGACTGGTAAAATTGTATTGAATATTGCTTTGCCGTCATTTACTTTAGCGTAAATGCTGTTGTTGTTTAGTGTGAATTCGACAAATCCTGTTGCGTTTTTATTAATGTTAACTGTTACAGTCACGTCATAACCGTCAACTACAACATCTGATGTCATTGTTGTGTTCTTTTTGATGTGGTCGGTTACTGTGAATGCTTTGGAGGTTCTGTTGGCATTGAATTTGGAATCACCTAAGTAAGTTACAACTGCAGCGTAATCACCAGCAGGTAAATTGGTACTGTAAACTGCTTTACCATTAGCTACTGCAATATAAACAACTTTACTTTCAATATTGAATTCTATAAGGCCGCTTGCAGCACTATCAACAGTAGCAGTAATTGTTACATCATTTTCATTGGCATCAACTGTAACATCTACGGTTGTGTTTTTCAAGTCAACTGTTTTTTCAACAACTGTAAATGAAGTGGCTGTAGTTGCATTATTGAAATCAGCATCTCCCCAGTAGACTACGTCTGCATTATAAGTGCTCGGATTGAAATCATAAGTGAATACTGCTTTACCATTGTTTACAGGAACAATGAAGGTTTGGCCTAAAACGCTGATTGTAACATAACCGGTAGCGGCAGGATCAACTGAAGATGTAATTGTTACGGTATAATTATCAACAGTTGAAACAGCAGAAATTGCAGTGTCCTTTTTAATGTGGCCCACAATGGTGAATGTTTCTGTTGTTGTGTTGGAATAGAATTTTGAGTCTCCAAGATATGTTGCTACAACAGTGTAGTCACCGGCTGTTAAAACATCTTCAAGAACTGCCTTACCATCAACAACGTCCGCATATAGATGATATTTTTCAGCTCCGTTGACTTCGAATTTGACAAGGCCTGTAGCAGCAGGGTCAACTGAAGCAGTAATGGTTACATTATTTTCAAATGTTTCAACATTCACTTCAATAGGTGTGTTATTGAGTGGAATTTCACTAACTTTGATTTCAATTTCTGTTGCATTTGCGTTAAAGTCCCCATCTCCAAGATATACAGCAGAAACAGTGTAATTTCCTGCTGGAAGCATCATATTCATTACTGCTTTACCATCACTTACTTCAGCAAATACATCATTATCACCTAATGTGAATTTAACAAATCCTGTTGCATTTTCATCAACGTTAACAGTCACAGTTACATCATAACCGTCTACAACAACATCAGAAGTTATTGTAGTGTTCTTTTTGATGTGGTCGGTTACTGTGAATGCTTTTGATGTTTTGTTTGAGTTGAATTTGGAATCACCCATGTATGTTGCAACAACTGTGTAATCGCCAGCAGGTAAAACAACATCATAAACTGCCACACCATTATTAACAGCAATATAAACAGCTTTACCATCAATGTTAAATTCAATAAGACCGCTAGCAGCACTATCTATGCTAGCTGCAATGGTTACATTATTTTCTACAGAGTCAATATCCACAGAAATAGTAGTGTTTTTCAGTTCTACAACATGTTTGATTACAGTAAATGAAGTGACAGTGGATGCATTATTGAAATCATCATCACCTAAGTAAGTGACAAGTGTACTGTAAGTTCCAGGTTCGAAATCATAAATGAATACTGCTTCGCCATTGTTTATAGGAACAATGAAGGTTTGGCCTAAAACCGCCAGTGTAACATAGCCGCTTGCATTATTGTCGACTTTGGTAACAATAGTTACTGTATTTCCATCAACATTTGAAACCGCAGAAATTGAAGTGTCATTTTTAATGTGGCCTACAACAGTAAATGTTTCTGTAGTTGTATTGGAATAGAATTTTGAATCTCCAAGATAAGTTACCACAACAGAATAATCACCAACAGTTAAAATATCTTCAAGAACTGCTTTACCATCTATTACTTCGGCGTATAATGTATAATCCTCAGCGCCAGTAACTTCAAACTTGACAAGGCCAGTAGCAGCTGAGTCAACAGAAGCAGTAATGGTTACGTTGTTTTCATTCACTAAAACATCAGCAGTAATCTGAGTATTATTAAGGGGAATTTCACCAACACTGATTGGAATGTCAGTAACGTTGATGTTAAAGTCTTCATCTCCAAGATATTTGGCTGCTAATGTGTAATTTCCAACTGGTAAAATTGTATTGAATATTGCTTTGCCGTCATTTACTTTAGCATAAATGCTGTTGTTGTTTAATGTGAATTCAACAAATCCTGTTGCTTTGCTGTCTAAGTTAACAGTTACAGTAACATCATAACCGTCAACAACTACATCAGAAGTCATAGTAGTGTTCTTTTTAATATGGTCAGTTACAGTAAATGCTTTGGAAGTCCTGTTGGCATTGAATCTGGAATCACCAAGATAAGTCACTACAACATTGTAATCACCCGCAGCAAGATCAGCATTATAAACTGCTTTACCATTGGCAACTGCAATATAAACAGCTTTACCATCAATATTGAATTCAACAAGGCCGCTTGCAGCACTATCAACAGTAGCAGTAATTGTTACGTCATTTTCATTGGCATCAACAGTAACGTCCACTGTTGTGTTTTTCAAGTCAACTGTTTTTTCAACAACTGTAAATGAAGTGGCTGTAGTTGCATTATTGAAATTGGCATCACCTAAATAGACAACATCGACATTATAAGTGCCAGGATAGAAATCATATTTGAAAACAGCATTGCCGTTGTCTACAGGAACAATGAAAGTTTGATTTAAAACACTGAGAGTAACATAACCTGTAGCAGCAGGATCAACAGTTGTGGTAATTGTTACAGTATAATTATCAACAACAGAAATTGCAGCAATTGAGGTATCGTTTTTAACATGGCCTACAACGGTGAATGTTTCTGTGGTTGTATTGGAATAGAATTGTGAATCACCAATGTAAGTTGCTATAACGGTGTAGTCACCGGCTGTTAAAACATCTTCAAGTACTGCTTTGCCGTCTTTTACTTCTGCATACAATGTGTAATTTTCAGCACCGCTGACTTCGAATTTGACAAGGCCTGTTGCGGCAGGGTCAACTGAGGCGGTTATGGTTACATTATTTTCGAATATTTCAACATCTACATCAATAGGAGTGTTATTGAGTGGAATTTCGACAACGCTGATTGAAATATCAGTTACATTGATGTTAAAGTCTTCATCTCCAAGATATTTGGCTGTCAATGTGTAATTTCCAACTGGTAAAATTCTATTGAATATTGCTTTGCCGTCAGTTACTTTAGTGTATATGGTATTGTTGTTTAATGTGAATTCGACAAATCCTGTTGTGTTTGTATCTAAGTTAACAGTTACAGTCACGTCATAACCGTCAATAACTACATCAGAAGTTATGGTAGTGTTCTTTTTGATGTGGTCAGTTACAGTGAATACTTTGGAAGTTCTGTTGGCATTGTATCTGGAATCACCAAGGTAAGTTACTGCAACATTGTAATCACCAGCAGGTAAATTGGTATTATAAACTGCTTTTCCACTGATAACTGCTACATAAACAACTTTTCCATTAATATTGAATTCTATAAGACCACTTGCTAAAGGATTGATGTTGGAAGTCATAGTTACGTCGTTTTCAACTGAAGTGACATCGACAGTAATTGTAGTGTTTTTAAGCTCGACAACTTGCTCTGTAACGGTAAATGAAACAGTAGTGGAGTTGGAATTAAAGTCATTATCACCCAGATAAGTTATTTCGGTACTGTATGTTGCAGGTACTAAGTCATATGTGAAAACAGCATTTCCGTCTTTGATTGGAACAAGGAACTTCTGACCTAAAAGATCTACGGTGACATTTCCTGTAGCATTGGAATCCACCTTGGTGGTAATTGTTACAGTATATCCTTCAACATTAACATCTGCAGTTATTGGTGTGTCCTTTTTGATGTGTCCTTTAACTGTAAATGTGCCTCTGGTGCTATTGGAATTGAAATAGACATCTCCGACATAAGTTGCAGTGATGCTGTATTCCCCTTCAACCAGCACGTTGTGGGAAATTGCCTTTCCGTTTACGATTTCTGAATAGGTAGTATATTCTTCAGGACCGCTGATTTCAAATTTGACAAGTCCTGTTGCATTAGGATCAACATCAACAGTGATATCCACGTCATTATCAACAATTGTCCAGTTAAGGTCCATTGTGGTATTGTCCTTGATGATGGATATTGCAGCTATGAGACTTGACTGGTTGTAGTTTTGATTTCCGGCGTAGCTGATGAATACCAGATAATCGCTAGGGTCAAGACCGGCTGTTGGAACTTCAATTGTACCGTTTTCATCTGTGGTGTAAGTTTTAACGCCGTAGAAGTTAACAGTTACAGGAACGTCACTTAAAGGTTTTCCGAAAGCGTCCAATAAGGTTATTTCCAGATTTTCACCGCTGTTGTATGTTGTGGTTATATTGTCTGAGACAAGTTCGGTAGGCTGCTTGTAAACTATCACTCTTATGTAGTTTGTTGTTTCGGTGTAGTTTTCATCTCCGCTGAAGCTTAAGGCAACCCAGTAGTAGTCCACAGGCAAATCGGTAGTGTATATGACTGCAACGCCATTCTCATAGGTTGTGTAATTTTCAATTATGCCGTCAAAGTCGGCGATGATTGTGTTGTTTGCTTTAATCGGATTGTAGTTGTTGTCTTTTAATGTTACGTTGAATGAGTTTTCAAAGCCGTATATTGTTTTAATCAGATTGGTGTCGAATGCGATAATCGGTTCGGCCTTGTTGACGGTAATGTTTGCAATCAGGCTTGATTCTTCATAATTGTCAGTGCCGTCAAAAGTGATGTTTGCTGAATGCTTGCCTGCAGCCAGTCCGCTGACCGGTATTTCTATTTGGCCGTTTTCATCAGTTACATAATCTTTTTTGCCGTTGAAATCAACAGTTAATGTATAATTGCTTAAAATTTCTCCTAAACTGTTTTTAAGAGTGACAATTAAATTTCCCTCATTGTTGTAGGTTATAATCATGTTATCTGAAGTCAGTTCAACAGGTTGCTTGGCCACTATGATTCTGTGATAATTTGTTGCGTTGGTGAAATTTTCGTTTCCGTCGTAAGTCACGGTTGCCACATAATACTCATTTGCAGGCAGATCTATAGTGGATATGGTGAGTGTACCGTTTTCGTTTGTTGTATAAGTTTTAACACCATTTAAATTAACGATAAGTACATGATTTCCTTTAACAGGATTGTAGTTTCCGTCTTTTAAGGTAACATTAAACAAGCTTTCATAACCGTATACTGCCCTTGTCGAATATTCATCAAATGAGAGATGAGGTTCGCATTTATCGACTGTGATGTTTGCAGTCAGGTTGCTTTTTTCATAATTGTTATTGCCATTAAAGGTAATGTCTGCAGTATAATTGCCAGCAGCCAATCCTTCAACAGGAATCCTGATCTGGCCGTTTTCATCTGTTACATAATTTTTTTTAACGTTATTCATATTAACAGTCAGATCCGCACCGCTGACAGGCCTTCCCTGACTTCCGGTTAAATTAACAATCAGCTCTCCGGTTTCGCCGTAAACTGTAATCAGGTTATCTGAAGACAGCACGCTTGCATCCTTGTCAATTATAATTCTTGCGTAAGTTTTTGAACCGGTATAGTTTTCATTTCCATTAAATGCGATGTTAACACCATAAAAGTTCACTGACAGGTCCTGGGTAGGTATTTTAAGCAAACCGTTTTCATCTGTGATGTAAGTTTTTGCAACACCATCCAAATCAACAGTAACGATGTTGGAACCTTTAATCGGATTTCCGTCTTCGCCTTTGAGGGTAATGTTGAAGTAGTCTTCAATACCGTAGTTTACATGCATGATGTCACTGTCACAATAGATTTGGGATTGCGCCTTGTTGATTATGATTTCTGCAAGATAATTTTTTGCACTGATAAACTCGTTTCCCTTGTAGGTCACGTTTGCAAAATAACTTCCGGCCGCAAGTCCGTTGGTGGATACGTATGCAACACCATTCATGTCAGTAGTATAATTTCTATTAATTCCGTTCAGTGAAACGGAAATCTCTGCATCCCTTAATCCCATATATGCATCACCGTTGGGATTAATTGTCAATGTAATTCCCATGTAATTTCTTCTTGAATCTTCTTCCTGGTTATACGCTCTTGTCATGCCTCCTGAAATTGTGACATCAACCTTGGTAACGGTCACAATTGTTTGTGCATATGCATCTGCATAGATTTTATTATTTAAAGAGAAAAGTGCAGAATATGTGCCCGGTGTGAGTCCCAGTGTCGGCACAAATACGTTACCGTTTTCATCAGTGACATAATCCTTTTTGATTCCGTTTAATTCAACTGTTAATGGGACATTGCTTACAGGTCTGTTCAAGTAGTCTAAAACGCCTATCGGTATCTTATAGTATGAATTGTTGTAGTTGACTGTAATTGCAGGTACTCCAATAATCATGGTTGGAATTTTACTCACAGTAACAGTGGCCTTGGCAGCTGATTTGGAATATGTATCATCGCCGTCAAATGTGATGTCTATATTGTATGTTCTCGGAACCAGATCGTTTAAAGCAACTCTTATCATACCATTCTCATCAGTTACATTCGCCATCAGTTTGCCTTTGAAATCGAAGATTACTGTTCGGTTGGCAACTGGTCTGTTTTCATCGTCGTTTAATGTAATTATCAGTTCATTATCGCCTTTGCAAAACATGGAAATGTTATTGTTGTCCAATGTGATTGAGGTTCCCATTTTAGTCACGGTTATTATTACAGTAACTTCATCGGCCGGATAATCAATACAGTTTATTTTCACCCTATAATTGCCAGGTGTCAAATTCACAATCCATTTTTGACCTGATAAAATATTGAACTCGTATAAGTCATGCCATACTCCGTCTTCAGCCTTTTCCACATGGAAGGTCATGTTTACATCTTTAAATTCAATGCTTCCAGCAGTTAATTTGTAAGGAAATGCGCTGCTTGAATTATATTTGCAGGTAAAATCATCCGCATTTATTATCATTTTCTCATAAACTGAAGTGCGGTAATTTTTATCCTTATTGTCGAATGTACAAAAAATTGCTTCTCCTTCATAGAGTGTAAGACCATCACCTGATCCCTTAATATGATTGCCTTCGAATGTACAATTGACATAAGTTCCCTTATAACCTGCTCCTCCTTGATTAGTAACCCAATTATCTTTAAAATAACAGTTATAACAGGTACTCTCATATGCTGCACCACCTTTGGCAACAAGATCTGTGTCACCGCCATGGGATGCTTTATTATTGTAGAATGTACAGTTTTCAGCATAACTTCTAGAAATTGCTCCACCATACGTTGCGGTATTTCCATTAAATGTACAATTTATAGCACGACCTTCTCGCATCGCAGCACCACCAGCATTGTTACCATAACTAAGACATTCTTCGAAAAGACAGTTTATTGCTGTGCCTTTATAAACTGCAGCATTATTATCACTTGCACATAATATAAACTTACAGTTTATATAAGTACCTCCAGTAACTGTCGGACCATTAAAAGTATTAATTGTCAAATTTTTGACTACAACATTTTTTCCCTCAGCTACTCTTAACATAGGAGAAGAAGAGTGATGGCCATTAACATAGTGTCCCTGTCCGTCAATAGTCACATCACGATTAAGTTCAATCACCTCAAAACTATCACCGTCTTCCGCCTTAAATTCATAATCACGAGTTAAATTAATAACTGAATTCTGATTGTTTACAATATAGCTCCTAAATTCAGACAGCGGAGCCGCATTGGGGTCATAATCACGTTTCGATAATTTTTCATCATATTCGTCTTCCAAAATTACATTTTCGTTTTCATCCGTGCTAATTGCATTCTCTGACGTGTCTTCAGCACCTACAGCGTCTGCAGTGTTGTCGGCTGCACTTGCAAAGCCAACAGCCGATAGACATATCAGCAAGATTGCAAATATCAGGATTTTCTTTTTCCCTATCAAAAAAATCATTCCTCTTTATCGATTAAAGTTAAACGAATATATTATGTTTAAATACATATTTATAATTATGTGAACTAAATGATATACTAAAAAATATAAACATTTCAAAATAATTAATTTATTAGGAAATACTGTAAACTTTTCAAAAAAAATAAAATAAACCAATGATATTTTAATTCAATATTAGTTGCTCGGCTGATTTTTTAACCACACCATAACACAGCTATTTTAAAATCATATCTTGAATTTTTGATTTAAATCCAATAGAAAATATAATGGAATATCCCAAAACAAAAATCAGGGTTTAAATAGAATCTCGCTAGAATTACTTAAACCAGTTATTTACAAAATTAAAAAAAAAACAGAAATAAAATACAATACTAAAAAAAATAAAAAAAGAAATGATAAATCCCAAAGAGATTTACATTAATCTTCCGACACCAGTAATTTCGATACTGGCTACGCCTTCGATTTCGGAAACCATGTTTTCAACAGGTTCTGATCCGCCTTCACCGTCATCAGTGATGAAGCTTAAGATAATAGCCACTAAACCAAAAGCAATTGGTTCTTCTTTCATATCATGGAGTTCAGCGCCTTCTGGCATTGAATCTTTGATAGTTGCTTTGATAGCTTCTAAATCTACATCAGGACTGTCTGGCATGATTTTCATAGTTGTTAATACTTCACCCATTTTCATTCCTCCATTTTAAATTTATGGTCCTTCAAATCCGCATTCGCATTTGTAAGCATGACCGAAAGTACGGCATTTTTCACATCTTGATATAATTTTTCCACATTCTGGACATTCGAATTCTACAAATGGTCCAGTTAATGGAATTTCTTGTTTACATGAAATACATTCTACTGGTTTCATTTTTAATCACCTATTATTTGTGTGTAATCGAAATTATAATCAGTTATAGCATCATCTATAAGAGATAAAACCCTTTCGGGATATTTTCCGTTCACAACATAACAATCAGTCCCAAACTCTAATAAAAGAGACGGTAACATTACATCAATCGACGACTCCTGAAAAGTTAGTAAAGTTTTTGCATCGATTTTACTTATGAATGTTGAACCTGGCTCTTTCGGTTCTTGGGTATATATACCATTTACATTTGTTACTATTAAAAGGTTTGCATTTAGAAGGTGTGCGACATATGCTGCAATTGAGTCTGATGTTACATCCCATGAGCATTCAAATGGGTCTTCAGTTTTCAAAAAGTCCGAAACCACAAATATTGGAGTGAAATCTTCATCAGATATTTCATTAACCTCATCAATGGAATAGGCAAGTCTGGCGGAGTCTACCTTATCCGCCACAAGCTTTGCAATTATATCCATGCAGTCGATGGCTGTCCAGTGGTTGGTTTCATCAGAAAAGTTTTCCGCTTCATCATATTTTCTAATAAGATTTGCAAACTCTCCACCACCCAGAATGATTACCGAATTAGTATTTTTCAGTTTTTCTGCAAGTTCAATTGCATGTTTTGGAAACAGACTTCCTCCAATTTTTACAACCTGTTTTATGCTCATAATATCTACCGCATTTAGTTAAAAATAGCCTCGATTAAAATGACAGTTGTCTATAAAAGTTTCAAATCTCCAGTCACTTCATCGATTATTTCATCCTCATCAGGACCCAGTGCCAAAACTGTAACGCTTGATGTAGGTATCTGAGTACGTCCTGCATCAACTACCAAATAGTTGGCAATGCCCTTTTCATCAGCCAGCTTTTTCAGTGCAGTCAGCTCCTCCAAAGTCTGAACCTTTAAAACAACCTTTGCATAAGCTTCATTTTCCCATTTTCTAATCTTTTCTTTAGGGGATTTTTTGTATGCGCCAATGGATCCGTGACAGCACTGAGCGGCGATTTTTCCTTTTTTCATTTTTAAATCTGTTCTGACAATCATTACCTGTTTCATCTTATCATTAATAAATATTTAATTACCTCTTTAAAAAGTTTAACTATCAAATTTGCAATAGTTTAATTAAATAGTATTAATATAATTATTAATGATTATATATTAAGGAGATTATAATGACTCGTATTTCAATTTTAGACAAAGACCGATGTCAACCTAAAAAATGTGATTATCTTTGCATACATTACTGTCCCGGCGTCAGAATGGACGAGGACACCATAGTAATCGATGAAGATACAAAAAAACCGTTGATATCAGAAGAATTATGTGAAGGATGCGGTATCTGTACCAACCGCTGTCCGTTTGATGCTATTACAATTATCAACCTGCCTGAAGCTGCAGGAGAACCTATCCACAGGTTTGGCCAAAACCAGTTTGAACTGTTTGGCCTTCCAACCCTTGAAGAGGGAACCGTTTTAGGTCTTCTAGGTCAGAACGGTATCGGAAAATCCACAATAATGAATATTTTATCAGGAAATCTGATACCTAACTTTGGCGACTATGAAAACAAGCCTGAAAACTGGGATGCAGTGATTGACTACTACAAAGGATCAGCACTTCAGAAATACTTCCAGGACCTGTCAGAAGGAAACATCAAAACCATTCTGAAACCTCAGATGGTTGACCAGCTTCCGAAAGTCGTTAAAGGAAAAGTTAAGGATTTGCTTTCAAACGTTAATGAAAGGGACAAGCTTGACTATGTCACAAAAGAGCTTCAGCTTGAAAACGTTCTTGACAGGAAAATGGAAAACCTCAGTGGTGGAGAACTTCAAAGAGTTGCAATAGCCGCAACAGTATTAAGAGAAGGTGATTTCTACTACTTCGACGAACCCACTTCCTGGCTTGACGTATCACAAAGGTTAAATGCCGTTAAAGTTATCCGTTCACTTGCCGAAGAAGGCAAAAGCGTTCTCGTTATTGAGCACGACCTCGCTACTTTAGACGCACTTTCCGACAATATCCATATCCTGTACGGTACCCCAGGAGGATACGGTGTAGTGTCCGGAAGAAAAGGAGTTAGATTAGGTATTAATGCATACATCAAAGGATTTTTAGCAGAAGAAAATGTAAGAATCAGAAGAAATCCGATTGAATTTACAATCAGGCCCCCGACTCCCGAAGATGAAGGGGATGCAATTGCAAGTTATTCCGACTTAAGCAAAGACTATGACGGATTCAAGCTGACTGCTGATGAAGGAGAAATATTTTACGATGAAATAGTGACCGCATTCGGTTCAAACGGTATCGGTAAAACTACATTCGCCAAAATGCTTGCAGGAGTGGAAGAACCAACTTCAGGTGAAGTTGATGAGGAAGTAACAATTGCCTACAAACCACAGTATATCGTTACAAACTTTGAAGGAAGCGTAAGTGATTTCTTATACATGAACGCACCAAGTTTCGGATCTAAAATCTTTGAAAGCGAAATCATGAACCCTTTAAGCCTGAACGAACTGCTTGACAAACCGGTCAAAGGCCTAAGTGGAGGGGAACTTCAAAGACTCGCAATTGCAGCAACACTTGCAAAGGATGCTGAAATATATCTTTTCGATGAACCTACAGCATTTCTGGATGTTGAGCAAAGGCTTGTTGCCGCAAGAGTTATCAGAAAACTTGTTGAAAGCAGAAATGCCGCTTCACTTATTGTTGACCACGATATTGTCTTTATTGACTACATTTCAGACAGAGCAATGGTATTTGATGGAACACCTGGTTTAAACGGCCATGCATCAAAACCTACTGATTTGAGAAATGCGATGAATGAATTTTTAGGAAACCTCAACATCACATTCAGAAGAGACAAGGAAACAAAAAGGCCAAGGGTTAACAAACTCGACAGTTACAAAGACCGTGAACAGAAAGAGAAAGGAGAATACTATTATCTTTCAGATTAAATCTCCTTTTTTATTTTTTTAAAATTGAATGAAAGAACTTGAACCTCTCCGGCTTAAAGAAGCCGAAGAATTCTTGCACAATAATGTTAAATATTCTCAAGTTCTTTTAAAATATATTTTTTTAATACACTTACTGCCTTTTCACCGTCATCATCAAGACGAACAGCATCCAAAGGATTCAAATCGTAAGTCTTTACAACTGCATCCGCAGAGATGTTTTTAACCACATCAACATCCTTGTCATTTAAAATGACAGATGCACAGTCATCGCCACATCCAGTAATAGTAACTATCTTTGCATCATCCAGAATAGGTGAACAGTTGTTTGGCTGTGCTGAATATTCAGTAATGCATGCCGCTACAATATTATCATTTTCAAGTGCTAATTCAACACTAGCAGCTCTTACAACCATGCCTAACGGACTTAATCCGCTGCATGAAACTAATGCGATTTTATCATTCATTTTTTCATCCTCATATATCTTTTTTTAACTTTTTCATAACCTCTTTTATAAAACGGACAGAAATTTATGCAGTTGCTGCATCCTTCACGGTGGGCGGTGCATGCCTTTCTTATGACCATTTCGTTTTCATCGAATGCCTTTTCAGGACACCTGTCAATGCATACCCCGCATGTTGAGCAGTAATCAGCTACCCATTCAAGCTCATTTTCCTCCTTGAAAGGCAGATTTTCGACTGATGTTTGAATCATAAACAACCCTAAATTCAAACCTTCCTTGAACATGCACATGTTGCTTCTGGTTATGACCGCCTCATTTGACTGCATTGCAATTGACCTTAAGCTGACACGGTCATCCAACGGATTAATCAAATCAGCCCTAAATCCGTTTTTCCTTAAAAGGTCTGCAAGCTCAAATGTCTTATGGCCGAATTCTTGAAATTCAGCATCTTCCAGACGGCATTTTTCTTTGGAAGGCTCCATTTTTAGGATTTCATCAGACATGCAATACTTCAGGATTATTATGTTGTCCCAGTCAATGTCCCATTCGTCCTTAAAATCATCACTCAGTTTGGAATAGCTCACTCCGACAAAATCAAGATTGATGGCATAATCGTTAAATTCATTTAAAAAATCGTCTGTGATGGCGGTTTTTGGATGGTGAGGGTTTTCGTGTGTGTAAAAATTTGGAACAGGTTGATGATATCTGAATCTCATAGCAACCTATTTTGTTCTTAAGGCTTCAACGGCCTTAGGGAATTCTTCGCAGAATACTTTGATTTCTTCTGTTGGAATTGAGAAACTTATACGTAAATATCTGTCTCCGAATTCTTCAGAAGTGTATTCCCCTTCCCTTGTGAATAGCTTTTTGTCAATAAGATAATTTGACATTACCTTAGGGTTGATTCCTGCACCTGACAAATCGATTACCATCATGTTTGCATCTGACGGATAGACAGGCAGGAACACACCTTCAATAGAATCAACCATTTCCTTAATCAGCCTTTGGTTTTCAAAGCAGGTTTCTCTCATCTGAGCATACCATTTGTCTTTGGATTTGAGACCTGCGATTGCTCCATATTGGGAGATTATGTTTACTCCAAGGTCGTTTACAACAGCATTTTTGATGGCGTCGATAATCGGTTTTGATGAGATAACCCCACCGATTCTCAATCCTGCCATACCGAATATTTTTGAGAAACTGTATATTGTCAAAGTCTGGCCAGGAGCATAGTTTTCAACAAGGAAATGTTCTCGTGCGAAATCCTTGTATGTAATGTCATGCAATAAGTATAAATCGTTTTCCTTTGCGATTTCGGCAAATTCCTTAAGCTCATCTTCAGTGTATGATGAACCTAACGGGTTTAACGGATCAATCAAAATTACCATACGGGTGTTTTCATCCATGTTTTCCCTGAGCAATTTTGGAGTCAGTTTATATCCGTTTTCTTCAGAATAAATTGGAACATACCTTGCTTCATCAGCAAATCTGCTTGCAAAGTCACCTATAATGAAATATCCAGGATCTGATAGGATAACGTTGTCTTCCGGTTCGAGCAATGCCTGCATGACCAGATATAATGATTCGGTTGCACCAGATGTCAAAAGAACTTCCAAGTCTTTCAAGTCCAAATCATCCAAAATCAATTGTTTGAGTTCGGAAAATCCTTCAGGAGCAGGATATCTGCAGAAGGTCTTCTGGCGAATGGCATCAATCATCGCATCAGCTATTGAGTCATCATGCAGATGATTTGTATTTTGACCCATCCAAATCATGTCTTCATCCATGTACATGTCCTCGAAAAAGTCATTAGAATTATCATAACCTTCCGGAGGAACCCGTTCAGTCTTTTTAAATTTTTTTCTTGGGTTTTTTATATCAAAATCCTTTTCTCTCATTATACCACCAACAATTCCAAAATAAATATATATTATTAATAATTAATAAAATTAACTTAAATAATTCCACGAGAAGTGATTGAAAAAACGGCCTGATTGCCTTCTGGAATGCTTCTGTGCCGTATCAATGTTGCAACACGCTTATTAAGCTCATCACTACGTTCCAACTGGATTATTACTTTGCTCCAATACTGCAGGATAGTTCCACCAACCGCCCGTATGTCATTGTTTCCCTCATCGTCAAACGCATTGTAAATCTGGTTTGTAAGGACAACAGCAACATCATATTTTCTGGCGATTTTGGACAGTATTCCCATCTGCTTACCCAACTCCTTGTTGAGCTTGGATGACTTCATGTCATCTACCCTGTAGAGGGCGACTGCAGAGTCAAGAACAATCAAATCCACATCATCGTGGTTTTTTCGAAGCCACACTTCAATTGCCTTTAAAGTGTCGTTCTGTTCTAAAAAATTAGTAGGTTCAAAAACAATTATGTTATTGGCCACCCTTTGAAAATCATTGCCGGAAATCTGCTTGATTCTGTCGATTGAGATTCCACCTTCAGTGTCAATATACATGGCTTTCTTGTCTGTTTTTGCAACATTTACAGCCAATGCCAATGTTATATTACTCTTGCCGGAGCTAGGCGGTCCGAATATCTGAGTAATCACACCCTTTTCAAATCCTCCCTTTAAAAGAGCATCCAGTGAAGAGTTTGATGAAATCTTATGATTATCTTCAAAGTTGGCTAATACTTTCATGAGTAAATATTGATTTTCATATGTTATATATTTAACAAAATAGTTATTAAGTAAAAATATCCATATTATCAACTAACTTAAAAGGAGCCTTTAATATGATGAAAAAAATAATCCCCATATTGATAGTTTTAATCATCACAGTCAGCTGCCTGAGCCTAGTTTCAGCAGATAACGGCACAGACAATGAGACCATTGAAACTAACGAGATTGAAGATTTGGCCAATTTTATTACTGTTAATTCCATCAATGGCCATGAAATTGCGTTCAGTGACGGATTTATGGGATTCTGTTTGGATGCAACCAAAACGGTTGACAGTACAGACAAGTTCACATCCCAAAGTACAACAAGCAATGAAAACGACGTGAAACTGGCAATAATAGAATGCTATAAACAAAACAAAGAAAATGACATGGGAAACGTTATCCAAAAAGTACTCGCTAAGGATTCAGGAGATTCAGTTGCTGAAAATGTATTGGGATCCAGTGAACAGGTTGGAGACCATGTTGTTGTAAACATCAGCAATTCAACTGAGGCCACATTTGACTTTGAGCTTTTGAAATCATCACAAGACGGCAAGCCGGATTGTATCGCATATAAAGTGTCTTTACAGACAATAATTCCTGAAGACACAGTATCCGATAACGGAACAGACAACGCTACTGATGAAGTTATTCAAAACGATACCAACAAAAACACCACTCCTGAAGAGGTCATTCCAAACGAAACCGATGATGCAAACAAAACAACACCTCAAAGCGACGATAAACAAACCAGTGAAACCAACAAGACAATTACAAACAAAACAAATATCGTCATTATCAATGAGACAAATACAACAATAATAAAGAAAAACAATACCAAAGTAATTACAAAAAATGACACACCGCAAAACGCTACACTCCAGCACACCATAATGAAAGCTGCCGGAAATCCTATAGTTCTGCTTGCGATTGTCGTTATAATCATTGCAGTCGTTGCTGTGGTTATGAGAAGAAGATAATTTTTAAAGAGATTGTCATTCAATCTCTATTTTCTTATTATTTTTGGAACTACCTTTGTAAGGTCAACTATTTTTGAAGCATGATTTGTATCAAGCTTTCCGACATCAATAACCAAATCCACATCCTGATTCAACTGTTCAAGAATTTCACCAGGTGTCGGGAGAACCTCCTCATCGGAGATGTTTGCGCTTGTTGTTGTAATCGGAAAAATGCTGGCTAATCTGCATGCGATTTCACAATTCGGAACCCTCACACCCACAAGTCTTGAACCGCCGGTGACAGACCTTGGGACTATAGTGTTTCTGTTTAAAATAAATGTGTATGGTCCCGGAAGATGGGATGCGATGATTTCCTTTTGCCTTACGGTAACATCGGCAACAACATCAATTGCCCTTGTATTTGAAACCAGTATTGAAAGAGGCTTTAAAAAACTTCTGTTTTTTAATTCAAAAACCCTTTTTACGGCTTGCTTGTCAAAGATATTGGCTCCCAAACCATAGACAGTGTCGGTAGGATACAATATAACCCCTCCATTGGCCAATACTTCGACAGCTTCATCAATTATGCCTTCATCAAAATCATCAATGCTGGTTTTCAATATTTTCATTTTTCATTACCTAACAATTATATTAGATAAAAATTTATATATAATTATGCTTCAATCTCTAAGACCATTATTAACAAAAATATTGAATCCTTTAGCGAAGAATTTAAACATCAATCCGAATATAGTGACAGTCATCTCACCGTTCGTTGCGGTACTTGCAGCTTACGGCTTTGCAAATCATATGCTTATTTTGGGATGTGTTGCAATACTTCTTTCAGGTTTTCTGGATGTTGTTGACGGTGCAGTTGCAAGATTCCATGGAAGATCATCCAAATTCGGCGCATTTCTCGACTCAACAATGGACAGATTTGCAGATGCGATAATATATATCGGAATAATATTCGGAGGATACTGCGACTGGTTTGTCGGCGTTCTGGCAATACACTCCGCAA
Organism: Methanobrevibacter sp.; assembly: GCF_045541095.1. Classification (GTDB taxonomy): domain Archaea; phylum Methanobacteriota; class Methanobacteria; order Methanobacteriales; family Methanobacteriaceae; genus Methanocatella. Next base: position 4,779 of record NZ_JAZQIJ010000223.1, on the reverse strand, counting down.
TAACTGTAAGTTATGTAAGAGCAAGAGCCGAATCACAGGGCGTTGACTGCAATATAGGAATAGCTGAAAGGGCAGTTCGTATGATTATTTTAATGGTTGGAGCAATTATCGGATACTTTGCAGGCGATATTTACTTTACATATATAATTTACATTTTAGTGATTTTATCATACTTTACCGTTGGGCAAAGAATCGTACATGTATGGAGGCAATTAAGATGAGTGAACTGGAAAGTCCTGAAAAAATAGCAAAAGACATTGCAAAACTTGAAAGGAATTTAAATCAGGTTGCGCATATTGAGTTTGTCGGAAAGGAAAAGGAAGTCTATGACAGGGCTGTTGACTACTGGAATGATTCAAAATATTACCTTGAAAAAGAGGACATGAGAACTGCATTCGGTTGTATTGAATACAGCCACGGTCTTTTAGATGCTTTAAGGATGATTCATGGAATCATCTAACTACTTTTCTATTAATGCCCTCTTTAGAAAAATTGAACATCACCCTACTGTCAAAATTTTTTTGATAACACAATAAGCCTAAAAAAAATAGTGTTTTTATTTTTGAGTTTACTTTGCCGTTTTTGAGTAGGTGCTTATATTTTGTTAGTATACGGGCAACAAAATTTTACAATGATTTTTGGAGTTTATATCTTTTATTATGCTTCTATAATTATTTTTAATTATTTTAATGTAATGTTGGTCATTGTATACTTTAATTGATGATTTTTTATTCTTATTTTTATAAAAAGAGTTTTTTAAATAATTATTTTTAAAGGCTGTTTTGATCGTTTTTAGTTGAGTGCTTATATTTTGTATAGTATTTTTTGGTATATTGTCTTAAGTAAAATTTGTTAACATAATTTGAAAAAATTAATGCATCTCAACATATACTCTAATAAAAATAGTTTGAGAAAATTAAAGCAAAACCATTTGATTTTATTTAATTGAATGATTGAAGCAATCACTTCTATGAATAAATTTAATTAATAGTAATCATATAGGTAATATTATATATTGCTGGTGTTCATGATGGGGTTCTTGGATAAAGTTAAAAAGGTATTTAGTTCTAAAAAGGAAGATGTTGGATCTCAAGATTCTAAAAGTAGTATTTCGAAACATGATGTTTTTATAAGTTATTCTACTAAAGATAGTGAAATTGCTAATATGATTTGTCATGTTTTGGAGCAAAATAATCTTAAATGTTGGATTGCACCACGTGATATTATTTCAGGCGGAAGTTATGTTGATGAGATTGTGGATGCAATTAAATCAACAAAAATTGTTGTTTTAGTTTTTTCACAATATTCACAAAAGTCTAAATATGTAAATAATGAAATTGATTTGGCGGTTTCTTATAATAAACATATTCTTTTATTTAATATTGATAATTCATTACCTAATGAAAATAAGGAATATTATTTAAAGGCATCTAAATGTGTGTCCGCATATCCCAACCCTGAAGAGGAATTTGAGACATTAATTTTGGAAGCTTTAAAATTGTATCATGGAGAAATTTCAATTGTTGATGAAAGCTTTAATGAAAAAGAAATTCAACCTCAAAACTCTGGAGATAATTTAATAAATGATGAAGTATTTGATAAATCAACATTTACTGATAATATTAGAAACTTTAAATATTTAGATGATTTAATTCATAGTGGAGTAAAAGAAATAGTTTTAGACTCTGATATTGTTCTAGAAGATGTTGAAGAATCTGAGTATTATTTTGGAATTAAATTGGATGTTGATGACCTAGTTATAGATGGTAATGGTCATAAAATTGATGTATGTGGCAAAACACGAATGTTCGTATGTGAAGGAGAAAATATCCTCCTAAAGAATATTAAATTCACAAATGGTGGATTTACAAAATATGATGCAGGAGTAATGTGGGTAAAGGGTGATGTAACAGTAATTAACTCAACATTCAGTAAGAACAATGCAAGACTTGGGGGCGCAATATACATGGATGGAGGTCATTTGACATTAATAGATTCCGTTCTCAAGGACAATACTGCCAAAAGTGGTGGGGCAATATATAACCATTATGGTAAGCTAGAAATAATAAATTCAATCCTCACTGAAAACAAGTCCAAGACTGGTGGAACAATATATAGTGAAAACGGTGAGATAATAATTAGTGAATCAACGATAAACAGAAATATTGCAAATGAAGGTGGAGCTATAAAAAGTTATAATACTTCATTAACAATACAGAAATCCAAACTCAATGAAAACACAGCAGGTCATGGTGGAGCAATACACAGTGAGTATGAGAAATCAGTAAACATATTAACTTTAATGGCGATTGACACTAATAATAGTAGTTTAACAATAACAGATTCTGAAATAAACAATAACAGTGCAAACAGTTATGGGGCAATTTACAATAAGTCGGTTGCCGTGAAAATATCAGGGTCTACACTAAATGAAAACAAGGCAAAATATGTGGGTTGCATATATAATCAAGGGGAGATGCACATTTCAAAATCTCTGATTAAGGGAAACATTGCAGATAATGGGGGGATAATAGAACATACTTCTAGAAATTTCAAGATTTCTGATTGTAAAATTTCAAAGAACAAATCTTTAAACAACATTATTATTAACAATGATTTTTTTCAAATTTACGGGTCTGCTTTTAATGGAAATAAATCTGGAGAAATAATATTCAATGATGGTCATGAGTCTTATTTAAGAATTTTCAATGGGGAATTCAGTGAAAATGATATTGAAAAATCCGTAATCAGAAATTGTGGAAATTCATGCAATATTGAAAAAACCAGCTTTAAAAACAATATTTTATATTCCAATTCAAAAAATATTATCAATCAAAGCAATTTAACTTTAATTAATCCTAATATAAAAGATAACGGCAAAACGATATTAAATGAAGGATATGTGCTTATAAGAAAAGCATCCGAAGATTTTGAAAGTAAAATTTATGGAAGCGGTACTGTTGAGACAGTAGGATTAACAAAGTTTAATGAAAAATTTAATTTTGAATATTTGGATAATAAAATTCATGAAAGTTCAAGCAAAGAAATCATTCTAGAAGAAGACATATGTTTTGAAAATTATGAAATTGATTTTTATGAAGGTGGAATTGAACTGGACATCGATAATTTAATTATCAACGGAAACGGCAAAACTATTGACGGTGCCGGCAAATCACGCTTTTTTATAGTTACTGGAAAAAACATCAAACTTAAAAACATTATATTTAAGAATGGATGTTCATATAAGAACTATGATATTCCACTAAATAGCAGTGGAGGTGCAATAATTATCACCCATAATGCAAAAATAACAATTGAAAATTGTAAATTCATAGATAATGTTTCATCCAGTGCCGGTGGTGTAATATGCAATTATGGTGGGGATTTGATTCTAAAAGAATCTTGGATATCTGATAATGTGGCAACTGAGTATGGTGGAGCAATATATAATTATTGTGGGAAAATGAACATATCCAAATCTACATTTGATAATAATTCATCTCTGAAAGGTAGTGGCGGAGCAATAGCCAATATCAGTGGAGATTTTGAAGTATCTAATTCTAGTTTTAATTATAACAATTCAAAAGGGGATGGTGGAGCGCTATTTGTTAAAGGAGGCTCATTGAATGTGTTGGAATCTACTTTAAACAATAACAAATCACGAAGTACGGGCGGTGCAATAAGTAACCTCTATGCTAGATTAACAACACTTGAATCTACTCTTAACAAAAACACTGCGGAAAAAGGTGGTGCAATATATAACTTTTCAGGTTATTTAACTGTAAAAAGATCATCATTGTGCAATAACCATGCAGATCATCCTGGGGGAGCTATATGTAATTTCATGGAAGGTGATTTCAATTTTGACAATTGTGAATTTGATCATAATGAACCGGATAACCTTACATATAGACGTGTTCCTTTTAATTTTGGGATATAAAAATTTTCATTCAATTTATTCATGAAATTAACAATCTCGTAATAATCATTTCCAGCAATATTCTTATTATATTATTTATTATTCTTTATATGGGATGAGTGATAAAATTTATGAAATATGGGGTAAAAATAAAAGTAATAAAAATATATACTTTTTAGTTGTATAGTATAATTTGAGAGCTAAAAGTACTAAATATTTTGTTAGTATACGGGCAAAAATTATTTTAATAACTTTTTAAATGGATAATATGTTAAATAGAACTCCTAAATTGCTATATTATATTGTCATCCTAGTGAAAAATCAATCACAAATACCATTAAACAGAGATATATTGATGGATTGGAAGAAATAAATATCTCATACACAATCACAGATTTATATGGATCTAATTTTAATTCAGATATTACTGAAGAGGAATATTTAAGAGAAAATAATAATATTCCATGTCCTTTAGCTGAAGATGTGCTTCTTGAACAGGAAAGAATTAATAATGCAGATGTATTGACATTCATATTTCCGTTATTTTGGATGGATGCACCTTCAAAATTGGTGGGTTATTTTGCAAGAGTATTTACAAAGGGATTTAAATATGATTATGATGACGGTAAATCTGCATCAATGAAGACAATGGTCCATACAAACTTCCTAATTAGTGCAGGTAGCAGTTACGATGATTTGGAAAAAGACGGCAAAATAAATGCATTGGAAACAATATTTATAAGCACCTGCTCCATCTTATCACCATCAAGGGGGATTTTTGGAATATGATTTATACTGTTGTAAACAATTGTCTGTTCCTTATTTTTAGCCTCAAACTGCATTCTTTCCGAAACGCCCGT
>NZ_JAZQIJ010000222.1:0-7596 GCF_045541095.1 Methanobrevibacter sp. | reverse complement strand
AATAGAATTTTTACATTGATGAAAATAATCAATTATATATAATAAATTTATACTATAAAAATAATAAAATAATATGTTAATACTAACAATGATATAACAAAATGGAGGGAAAATATGGTCCAATATTGTAGAAAATGTGGTGCTGAACTTGAAGATGATGCGGAATTTTGTGATTCTTGCGGATTTAAATTAGATAGTAACCCTATAGATGACAAACAAAATACAATACCTCAAAAAACTACAGAAAATATGCCCGTTGAGAACAAAAATGAATTTTTAACCAAATTACCATTAATTTTGGCAATAATTGCCATTATTGCATCAATTGGAGAAGGTCTTGGAACACCCATGTTAATGGGATGGAACAATATCATGACTGCAATGGCAATAGGTATAGTCGGAGGTTTAATCGGAATATTTTTAATGGAAAAAATGAACGAACCACTAATAGGTGCAGCAGAATTAATCGTCACTGGAGTTCTTGTTTTTATGTTTATAGGGCGTTTCGGTGAAATTTCAACAATAATATTTATCATATCTGCTATTTTAACATTATACTTTAAAGGTATGCACAACAATAATAAAAAATTATGGGCAATTCCAATTTTAACATTTGTATTAATTTTTGTAATGTTAATAGCTGGAGGCGCATTATATCAGGCAAATGCTGAAAATTCAATAGCTGTAGGTAATATCACACAAAATATTACTGATGATGGTTACGGATATTATACCGGATATATAACCGGAGACATTAGGGTTGATACCAATTTTGATTATTTATGTGTAAATATAGATTATTACGATAGCGAAGGAAAAATCATAGATTCAAATATTGGCTGGAATGATAATCATCCTGATAGTGGAAACACATATAAATTTTCAAGTTTTTACTTTAAAGAAAATCCGCCAGCAAAAGCCAAAATATCCGTTGTAGATTCAGCAACAGATAATACTCCATTATACACAGAAAATATAACTATAGTAACTTCAAGTGGAGTTTAATACTTCACTTACTTATTTTTTTAAAAAAAAGGAAAAAAAGGAATTAAATCCCATTTATAAAGGATTTAATCCAGTCAAATAATCCGTCAATTGAAAAACCACTGCTTGTAGAGTTGTTTAGAAAGTCACCCACTTGGGTTTTGTAGTGGTTTACATCACCCTGAACGTTTTGCACCTGTTCGATTGAATTGGCCAGGTTTTCAATATCAACATTGGTTATGTTGATGTTGTTGTTCTGGACGTAATTGTTAATTATGTTTACAATTGTGTTATGGTCTGTAACGTTTTTGTTTGAAACTTCCTCTTTGACTTGGTCGACAAGATTTGACAATTTGTCCGCATCCACACCGGAGTTGTCAACTATTTGCGCTTCAGTGGAGATTTCATCGTTTGCCGCCTTTTTTACACTGTCAGGTATTTTCACATCAGTTACCTGTTCATATGAGTTCATTATTCCTGCAAGTGCGGATTCCCCTGTTGCACTGACAGGACTTGTTACATAAACGTGACCTGCAGTTATTCCAGCTGATTTCAGGGCTGAAATGTACATGTCTCCAGTTATTGTTGTGATTTTTGATTTGTCAACGCTTACCTGAAGATTGTCATTGTCATTTAAATCCACAAGTGCTGAAGACAATATCTGATTTGAATTGTAGGTTTTTCCGGTTATTCCACCAGATACCTGATTTACTTGATCTGCAGTAATTATTTTTGATCCTGCATTGTTTATGTCCATTCCAGTTTGTGAACTGAAGAATGAATCAACGATTGATTTGTAGTTTGAATTTCCATAGGTTGTCTCACCATATGTTATAACAACATTTGAGTCTGCTGAAAATCCTGCTGGGATCAACATTCCCACGAGGATTAATGCTAATATTGCGATTGTAATTTTGCGCATTATCATCACCTCAATTTAGATTATAGGAATTTTAAAGAGATTATTCACTTCATCAATTCTCACAATTCCTAATCTTAATTAGTTGAAGTAGTATTTAAATGTTACAGTTTTTTGAAATATTTTTAATAATTTTCAGATATAAAAAATTTTGTAAAAAATAGACAATGTCACAACACTATATTTTAAAAATTGTTCAAATGTTCGCAATTTCGAAAGCAAAAAAAGACCAAAATAATAAAATTTCAGAACTTGGAGAATATTTTCAAAATCAATATTTATAGCGATGAATAAAAATTATATTGAGGTAGTTAATATGCAAAGCAACATATCAAAAGAACTTGAGATGAAATTTCCGCCAATAGTAATGCTTAAAAGTGATGAAAAACCTGAAAATGCAACAGGACCTAAAAATGAAAGGGCAGGTTGTGTGATGAGCTTCGTTGCACAGACAATAGCCAAAAGAAAAACCACCTTTTTCGGACGTGAACACATCAGCTGCGGAGGAATATCAGTAGGATTCGGATGGGGATCAGGACTTCCCGATGAGGATGCAGTTGACTTTCAGGCATCATTTCTCTCATTGGGAGTTGATTCAGCGCCGGACAGAGAAATGTATGAGCAAAGACTCTCACACATGCCAAAGCCTACTCAGGAAATGTTCCGCCATGGCGAGAGAATATATGCTGATTTTGAAACCGCAAAAGCCTGTATACAGTCAAGACCCGTCTATGATGAAGGCCAGTATGTAATATTTAAAGGAATTGAAAACCTTGAAGATGGAGAAATACCTGAATCTGTCATATTTACAGTCAATCCTATTGAGCTTACAGCGATGATTCAGATAAATTCCTCATTCAGGCTTGAAGACAATTATATTTTAACCCCTCAGGCATCATCATGCCAGGCAATCGGATGCTTTGTATTTAAAGAAAACGAAAGCGACAACCCGAAACCTGTTTTGGGACCGATTGACTTTGCCGGAAGGGCCAAAATGAAGCACTTCATTCCAAATGATTACATGACCTTGTCAATGCCTTGGAAACTGTTCCTGAAATTAGAGGAATTAAGCGAAAACAGCGTTCTTCAAACTGATTTTTTGAAAAAATTTAAAGAATGAAATCTAATGAATGTATTTAATTTTTTAAATACATCATCACTTTTTTTAAAGAGTTTACTTCATCATCTGAAGTTAATCAAAAAAACAAATCGATTTAAATTTTAAATAAAATAAAGTCGAAATAATAGTATATTAAATTTTAAGGGATTATATGAAAAAACTGCTCCAACCAATAAAAAGTCTGATTCCGCAAATAATATTCATTATCCTATTCTTGCTTGTTCAGGCATATTGCGATTTGACCTTGCCGCAATACACTGCAAACATTGTGGATATAGGAATCAAAAACACTGATTTTGACTACATAATCAATGTAGGGTCTGTCATGATTTTGATGGTTGCGATTTCCGCCTTTGCAACCGTTGGAGTGTCCTATTTTTCAAGCAGGGTTTCCTCAGGATATGCGAAAGACTTAAGAAAAATTGTCTATTCAAAGGTCTTGAAATTTTCAAACCATGAACTGAATAAGATTTCACGCTCATCTCTAATTACTCGGTCAACCAACGACATCAACCAGCTTCAAAGCGTTTTGGGAATGATTTTTACAACACTTTTATTTGCTCCGATAATAGGTGTAGGAAGCATCATAAAGGCATTTGAACTTGGAACCGACCTTTCATGGATTATTCTGGTGACCTTTTTTGCTGTAATAATCCTTCTGGTGATTGTCATTTTAAAGGTTCTTCCATACTTTAAAATCACACAGGAAATCATCGACAGGATAAACAGAACTTCAAGGGAAATCCTTATGGGAATTCCTGTAATCAAGGCATTTGTAAGGCAGGACTTTGAAGAGTCCAAATTCCAGAAGGTCAACAAGGAGTTTTATGACGTGAACATCTACGTATTCAGAACCATGCTTGTAATGCTTCCTCTGATGACCCTGATTTTAAACCTGATGGTTGTTCTTATTTTATACTTCGGAGCATATGATGCTTTAAGCGGAGGCCTTCTTACCGGAGAGATAATAGCTTTCATCCAGTATTCAACCCAGATTGTAGGGTCATTTCTGATGATCGGCGGATTCATGATAATGCTTCCAAGGATTCTGGTTTCAGGAAGGCGTGTAAGCGAAGTTTTGAATACCGAGCTTACAATAACCGACGGAGAGCTTACTACTATTGAAGGAAATCCTACAATCGAATTCAGAAATGTGTCCTACAAATATCCCGGAAGCGAGAAAGAAACTTTAAAGGACATCAGCTTTAGTTTGAAGCCCGGAAAGACAACTGCAATAATCGGAGGAACAGGCAGCGGAAAGTCCACAATCCTCAACCTGATTCCCAGACTGCAGGATCCGACATCCGGTGAAATACTCATAAACGACAACAACATCAAAAACTATAATCTTAAAACTTTAAGGGATGGAATCTCATTCACTCCTCAAAAGGCAATACTCTTTCAGGGAACCGTCCGCTCCAATATACAGATAGGAAAAAGCGATGCGACAGACGATGAGATAAGAAACGCCCTTGACAAGGCACAGGTAAATTTTGTTGAAAACCTGGAAGAGGAAGTGACACAGGGAGGTTCCAACTTCTCCGGAGGTCAAAAGCAAAGGCTTTCAATAGCAAGAGCCATCGTCGGCGAACATGACTTTTATCTGTTTGATGACTGTTTTTCAGCTCTTGACATGAACACCGAGCGCAAAGTAAAGGAAAATCTGAAAAGACTGAAGGATTCCTCTATCTTAATCGTTTCCCAGAGGATTTCAACTATCATGGACGCTGATGAGATACTCGTGATTGACAACGGCGAAATAGTTGACAGGGGAAGTCACAACTCCCTTTTAGACAGCTGCGACATATACCATGACATTGCCAAAACACAGATTGACAGTATGGAGGCAATGAAATGAGTCCCCGCCCACTAAGGAGAAAGCCTCCTGAAAAACCTGTCGACAACAAAAAGGCAATAAAAAACATTTTAAGCCTTCTGGGAGATTTCAAGATAAAACTGGCAGTAACCGTAATCTGTGCTGTAATCTCAACGGTATTCAGCATAATTGCCCCATTGCTTATCGGACAGGCCACAACAATAATATATGACGGAATATTGAGAATCCTGAATCACACAGGCACAATAGATTTTGAAAGCCTTCTTACAACACTGGCGATAGTGGTAATCCTATACATTATCAGTGTCGTGTTCTCATACCTGCAGAGCTATTTCCTTATTGAGATTTCAACCAAAATAAGCTATGACTTACGGGAAAGGCTGATGGAAAAGATAACACACCTGCCGATGGACAAGGTTGATGAAAACAAGAGGGGAGATATCCTCTCCAGAATCACAAACGATGTGGATTCACTTCAAAACGGAATTACACAGGCGTTCCTTCAGATGCTGACAGCAATAATAACCCTTCTTGGAGTGTTTGTCATGATGCTTACCATAAATGTCTGGATGACACTAGCAACAATCATACTGATACCTATTGCGTTTCTGGTCATCAGATTCATTACAAAACACTCACAAAGCTATTTTTTAAAACAGCTTGTCTTTAAAGGGTCCTTGAACGGCCAGATTGAAGAGACATTTACCGGCCACGACATCATCCGTGCATTCAACCAGGAGGAGGAATCCATCGAGAAATTCAATCAGGACAATGACATGTGGTTTGACCAGGAATGGAAATCACAGTTCTTCTCAAGCCTCAACGGCCCGCTAATGAATTTCATATCCAATTTTGCATATGTTGTAATAGCGGTTCTAGGAGCAGTATTTGTTCTTCAAAGGGCAATTACAGTTGGGGACATACTGGCATTTTTCCAATACGTACAAAACTTTACAAGACCTATCCAGCAGATTACAAGGGTGATGCACCTTATCCAAACCGCAATGGCCGCAACTGAGAGGATATTTGAATTTTTAGAGATTGATGATGAGGAAAACCCATCCGACAGACAGATTAAAGAAATCAGGGAAGGCATCACATTTGAAAACGTGAGCTTCGGTTACACTCCAAATGAAAACATTATCAAAAATCTCTCATTTGACGTCAAAAAGGGTCAAAAGATTGCAATCGTCGGTGAAACAGGTGCCGGAAAGACAACAATCGTCAAGCTGCTCATGAGATTTTATGACCTCAACTCAGGAGAGATAAAAATTGACGGTGTAAACATCACAGAATATGACAAGCATTCCCTCAGGTCACTCATCGGAATGGTGCTTCAGGACTCATGGCTCTTTTCAGACACCATCACAAACAACATCAGATACGGAAATCTTGAGGCAAGTGACAGTGATGTGATTGAAGCATCAAAACAGGCCTACACCGACAATTTCATAAAGCAGCTCTCTGATGGATACGACACCGTCCTCAATGAGGATACAGACAACATCTCCCACGGCCAGAAGCAGCTTTTGACAATAGCCAGAACAATACTTTCCAAAAAGGAAGTCCTGATTTTGGATGAAGCAACATCAAGTGTGGATACAAGAACCGAAAAGATGATACAAAAAGCCATGGACAAGCTTATGGAAGAAAAAACCAGCTTTATCATAGCACACAGACTGTCCACAATCAAAAATGCAGATAAGATTATTGTAATCGAAAACGGTGAAATAATCGAGATGGGTTCACATGAAGAGCTTCTCGCCCAAAAAGGATACTATTACAATACACTGAACACCCAGTCAAGGGAAAACATCATCTGAAAAATGTTAACTTTTCACCAAAAATTATTATATGTACAATTTATAATAATATTGATTAGGTGAAACCTTGGAAAGAAAAACAAAAATAATCTTAATTGTAGTTCTATTGCTGATTCTTGGCGGACTGATTTTTATGGGAAACCAGAAGACTACCGGAACCAGTGGCAATGTTCTTGGAAACACTACAAACGGAACCGTTGAGAAATTCATCTATGGGGATGCGAATGCAAACAAGACAATTGCACTTCTTACCGGAATCCACCCTAGAGAACCTTTGTCAATAGATCCTGAAATCAAAGCGGCAAAAGAGTATGTCAAAGACCACAGTGACGTTAAAATTATCCATTATCAGACAAACGTGACTAAAAATCCTCAGGACTATGAAGAAGGTAGAGCTCACGGAGAAAGTCTTATTCATGATTATGTAAATCCTGACGTTATAAAATCCGATGCCGATTGTGTAATTATCGCACATTCACACATTCCTACATACGGTGAAGGATTTTACCTTGCCACTCCTGAGATGGATAACGCTTCAGTTGAAATAGCTCAAAAAATCAGCAATGAAAGTGATTTCAACTACTATCCTGTAACCGGAAATGAAGAGTACAAATCCACTTCCGCTGTTTTGGTATCAAAACCTATAGCACAAGGAGGAATTCCTACATTTGTATATGAAATTCCGGAAAACATTACCGAACAGGATTCAACCGACAAAGCAAAAGAATTATTTGACTTGATGGTAAAATTCGCATGAATTAAATACCATCATCTATTTTTTTATCAAAAATATTGCAAGAATACAATGACCTCTTAGGTCATGGATGAATTGCACAAAAAATTACTTATCAAATGCTCTCTGAAGAACTTTAAATACCAATGAAATCTAAACTAATAAATGACAAAGTTAATC
>NZ_JAZQIJ010000221.1:0-1523 GCF_045541095.1 Methanobrevibacter sp. | reverse complement strand
AAATTCGGGTCAAAATTAGACATTTTCGTTGGATTAGAGATACCCGTTTTTTAATTCTTGAAAAATGCTCACCAACTTATCAACATCACAATTATCAATATTTCATTTTTTAATTTTTAAATTTCAAATTAATTGAAGTTTGATAGGGATGTTAATAAGCCTGTGAATTGGTTGAAAACTTTTCAATAAAGTTCTTGCATTATTAATTTTCAATTTGAGATGCTCATTTTTGAAACCATCAAGCATTTATTTTTCAAGCTGATTTATCTCTTTTTGAATATTCGTTGAAAACCAAAAAAACGACTAAAATGAAGTCCTATTTTTTGAAATAGTGTTGATTTTTTTCTCTTTTTTCGGTTGAAATCTGTTCATAAAAACTGACTCAATTTTTATGCACCTCAATCAAAAAGTTATCAACAGAATACTTGTTGATAACTTATTATTTTATTGATTTTCAGTATATTATTTCAAAAATGTTGATTTTTTATAAGCGGATAAGTCTTTCAGAAATAGTGCAATATGACGGTGGCGCGTAATGAAAATATGTAATTTTGCATCATCATTTATCAACAGCGGAAAAATGGAACACATCATACCCATAGCAAGCGACCATGGCGGCTTCGAGATGAAGGAATTTTTGATTGGGAAATTGAAAGAAGCAGGTTATATGGTCAAAGATTTTGGAACTTATAGCAACGAGAGTGTCGACTATCCCGACATGATTCATCCTTTGGCTTCAGCCATCGAACATGGTGAATATCCCTTGGGAATCATTCTTTGCGGCAGCGGCAATGGTGCCCAGATGACAGCCAACCATCATCACAACGTACGTGCTGCCTTGTGCTGGAATGTGGAACTAGCTAAATTGGCCCGTCAACACAACGATGCCAATATTCTTGCCTTGCCTGGTCGTTTCATTCCCAATGAGTTGGCTTGGGAGATGGTGCAAGTTTTTCTTAGCACTGACTTTGAAGGCGGACGTCATACCAAAAGAGTCGAAAAGATAGAACCTAATGAAAAAGATGATGAGTGATCCTAACACTATATTCCAACAAGGCTGTGAGACAGCTTTCGATGAAGAACACTGGCAGAAAATCAATTATAGTACTGGTTGTTTTGAGACCAATTTTGCCAAAGGTAAGGTGAATTACCGTAACCTTGATTTGGAAAAACAACGTGCCTACACCCTTCGCAACAAGTCACTATTGGGTTTGGAAAAACTTTTGGTTGATTTTGAGACGCATTTCACCGAAAATGGAGGTAAAGTACTATGGGCACGCAATGCCGACGATGCTTTGACTATGATTTTCGATCTCATTCGCAAGGAAAAAGCCAACTCTATCATGCGGTCGAATTCGACAGTGCTTGATGAAATAGAACTCAATGGTTTCTTGGAACGGAAAAACATTCATGTAGTAGAGACGAAAGTGGGTCGTTTTATTCTCCATGAAGGCGAACAAAAACCCTATCATCCCTTGATGCCATCCATTCATCTTTCGAAAGAAGAGAATAAGTCGGATCGT
>NZ_JAZQIJ010000220.1:0-57537 GCF_045541095.1 Methanobrevibacter sp. | reverse complement strand
GAAGGATGTTCTGAATTGAATTTTTCTTGTTCAATCGTTGTTAATGAATCAATATTATAATAATAAACTTTATTCATTTCTATTACAATATCCACATCACTTTCATCTTCAATATTTGTATTATTGCCATAAGATCCTTGAAGGTAAATGTCTAAACCATATTTTTCTTTATCAATTTTAGATTCAAAAAAGCTTTTCAACTCATTATAGGTATCAGTAAACTTTTTAGTATCCTCCTTGTTTTGAATATTCTTTTAATTTTTTATTAATCATTTTTAATCGCCATATTATTTATATTAATCAAACTTAATTATTTATATTAATTTCACTTCTTCAATTTTATCATTCATTGTTGTTATTTATCATCCAATAATTTTGGATTTTTAGAATTTTTCTTACTTACAATGCTATGTCCAAGATTACTTTCAATCTCACGACGAGTATTTCCCGCAATATTCCCTCCACGATTAGCTATTTCTTTACTTTCTTCAAAATCCTTTGGATTTTCATTTTTACTCAATTCAGTAGTGGTTGCTTCAGCTAACATATTTAAAACCAATTCAAGATTAGTCATATTGTCACGAAGATTCTCTTTACGCAAACCTTTATATTGTTTATATTCTCCAGTAGTCATTCCAGACCAAGCACGTGTAATTTCATTAGTTAAAATAGCATATTCTCTACCTTTTTCAATGCCTACTCGTTGCCATTCATCAGTTAGGTCATTTCTTATGTCAATGCTATTTTCACGTTGTTTAATCCATTCGTCTGTGTAACCTTTTTTGCGATAGGTTTCACGTGCTCTTTGGATAGCTAATTCGGGGTCTGCTATTTCATCAAGCCTATCCTGTCCTAATTGTGCTAACCATTGTTTAAATGGTTCTGCATTTGGTGAAGGTATTGATTGTATGATACGTAATAACTGTTTGGCAGTAGCAACATCAGTTTTACGCATTTTACCATCTGATGCTTGTAGTTTCAACTGGCTACAAATTGTAGCCAATTCAACACCTTCCTTGTTTAGTCTGGTTTTAAGCACACTCCAATATTTACGAGGGTTTTTACTCTCACTAAGTACTCCTACAACATCAATCACTGAAAAATAATATTCTTCTATATCAGAATCCCACTTAGTTCTTATTTCTTTGTTTTGAAATAATTTAATACTGTTATTTTCGTTAATCAAAATAAACCCTCCATATAATATAATTTATCTCATTGCCCTACTGTTAGTTTGGATTAATTTTGGCTGATTTTTATGTGTTTATCATACTAAGTAGGTAATGATTTTTATTAGTCCTGATGATTACTATATTTTAGTATATTAATAAAGGTTTAGAGAGCGTTTGAAAACTATTAATTATAGTATATTAGTTTTCTTTATTTTGTTCGCATATTTTTTTTTGAAAAAACTATGTATATTATTGATTGAAATTTTCTAAACAAAACTAATACCAGTTTATTAATAAAAAAATAGAATAAAAGTAAATACTTTTATTCTAAATAATGTTCTGGAGAGTTAGGATTTTCTGATATTTCTTTTCTTAGGCGAATTTGTTTTACAATATTGTCTTGCAAATTAGAAGGCAATATTTTAAATCCTTTTGTTTCAGTTGAAAAAAGACTTTTACCTCCTGTTGCTGATCTAATATCTCCAGCGAATCCGAACATTTCAGCTACTGGAACTTCAAATTCCATTTCACTTACATCACCAATAATTTCTTGATTGACCATCATGCCTCTCCTATTTTGAATTTCACGAGTACAATCACCAATATGCTCAATTGGTGCTGAAATAAATACTTTTTGAATAGGTTCGGCTAAACATGGTTTAGCAAGCATCATCGAACCGTAAATTGCTTTTTTAATAGCAGGCAGCACTTGTGCAGGGCCTCTGTGAACTGCATCTTCATGAAGTTTAGCATCAACTAATTTGAATTTTAACCCCATAACTTCTTCGGAAGCAAGTGGACCTTCTTTAAGTGCAGATTCAAATCCGTCAAGCAATAACTCTTTTACTTCATCTAAATATTGAATGCCTCTGGTCATATTTAAAAACATGGATTTATTATGAATGTCCCAAACACGTTTGGATTCTTCTTTGCCCATGCCTAAATCAATGAACTTTTTTGAGATTTCTTTAGATTTGATTCTGCCTTCTTTTAACTCACCTGAATTAATTGCATTTAAAACATTATGATTTAAAGGTTCAACAACAAGATAAAATCTGTTGTGTTTATTCGGAGATTTTCCTTCAACAGGGCCTGCATTGTTTAATATGCTTTCCCTATAAACAACAATAGGTTCCGATGTTTTGATTTCTAAATTTTTATCATTTTGTATTCTGTTTGCAATTACTTCTAGATGAAGTTCTCCCATGCCGGAAATTAATTGTTCACCAGTTGTTTCATTAATGTCAATTTTAACTGTCGGGTCTTCTTTACCAAATTGCCTTAAAACTTCAATTAATTTTGGTAAATCTTTAGTATTTTTAGCTTCAATAGCTATTGTAACAACAGGTTCTGAGATATGGTCAATTGGTTCAAATTCTTCAATTTTATTTTCAGCAGAACATAATGTTTCACCGGCAGTTGCATCTTTGATGCCCGTTAAATATGCAATGTTTCCAACTGGTACTTTTCCAGTATCAATGGTTTCAGCACCTAAAAATATTCCTATTTGCTGTATTCGTGCTTTTTGTTTGGATCCAACAAGATAAACTTCATCTCCACCATGTAATGTGCCACCATATATTCTACAAGTTGAAATAACACCTGAATGTCTATCTATAGATACATTTGTTATCATAGCTGCAGGTGGACCTTCAGATGATGTGCTAATCATAGTTTTTCCTTCAACTGAATCAATATTTCCATTCCAGATTGTAGGAACCCTATATTGTTGTGCAACATCTGGAGAAGGCAAATGTTCTACAACCATATTTAGCAATACCTTATATAATGGTAATTTGGAGGCTAATTCATGAGTATTATTATTTTGGCAATATCTGATAATATCATTAAAATTTATTCCTGTTTCTTTCATTGTAGGAACATTAATTGCCCAATTTTGATAT
This sequence comes from Methanobrevibacter sp., assembly GCF_045541095.1. Lineage (GTDB taxonomy): Archaea > Methanobacteriota > Methanobacteria > Methanobacteriales > Methanobacteriaceae > Methanocatella. The sequence goes on along the minus strand of NZ_JAZQIJ010000220.1, from coordinate 54,461 downwards.
GCTGAACCAAATGCAACACTACCATTTGAAAAATCCAATGACCAGTCATGGTTTTCTGGAGTTAAACTGTTTATCAGCTTATTTATATCCATAAATATTTTCATAAATCTCTTTTGCAACTCGTCAGAATCTAATTTTAACTCATTTATTAACCGGTCTACTTTATTAATAAATAAAACGGGTTTCACATTTTCTTTTAACGCTTGCCTTAAAACAGTTTCAGTCTGTGGCTTAATGCCATCAACAGCACATACAACAACAACTGCTCCATCAACAGCTCTCATTGCGCGTGTTACATCTCCACCAAAATCCACATGCCCTGGAGTGTCAATTAAATTAATTAAATATTCCTCGCCATGATAATTTTGAATCATTGTGGCGTTGGCTGCATCGATAGTGATTCCACGTTCTTGTTCATCACTTTTACCGTCCATTATTAGTTTATCTCCTGCTAAATCAGAAGATATTAATCCAGCGCCAGCCATTAAATTATCTGACAATGTTGTTTTGCCATGGTCAATATGGGCACAAATTCCAATGTTTCTTATCTTTTCTGTTTCATACAGTAATTTCTTTATTTTTGTAATCATTTTGTTTCGTCTTGTCATACGTCAACTCCAAAAAATTTGTTTAAAGTATGAAAGCCGAGCTAATAAAAATAAAAAACATGTTAAATATTATTTTATCTAGAAAAAGTAGTTTGCATTAATCATAGAGCTTTGATTCTAGAATCGACTTCCATACAATTTAAATCTAATTCAGAATCTTCAAGCCCCATGATTAACACCTCCTAATAATTTTATAATAGTTATATTTAATTTAGTATTTAAATATTATTAATTTATGAATATATCATATGAGACGGCTTCTGCATAATAAATCTTAAATCAAAGACTTGAATCTAACTGTAATAACTAACTTTATATACTATAAAACATTAAATATCATTTAGTAACCAAAAGTAAGATTAATTAAAATCATATACTTTTACATTCATGAGTGGAAAAATTTCATGAAAAAAGAGTGGTAAGTACACGAAAATTCGAGTACACCCTAAAAGTAAGTTTATTTAAGGAGGTAAATTACTTGGCATTTAAAGATTATTTCAAATTCAATAAAGATAAAACAACATTCATTTTCGTAGGTGGAAAAGGAGGAGTAGGAAAAACATCAGTTTCATCAGCTACTGCATTGTGGCTGGCAGAACAGGGTAAAAAAACTTTAATCGTATCAACTGACCCTGCTCATTCTTTGGCAGACTCATTAGAAGTGCCAATCGGAAGTTATCCTCGTGAAATCAAAACCAACTTGTTTGCTGTTGAAATAGACCCTGATGAAGCTATGGCTCAAAAACAGGCACAACTTGAAGCACAAAAGGCTGCAAACCCTTCCGACGACGGTGGATTGTTGGGTATGGATTTTTTAACTGATCAGCTGGACATGGCATCTTCATCTCCTGGAGCTGATGAGGCAGCTGCATTTGAGATGTTTATGGCTGTAATGAATTCTGATGAATATGATGTTGTTGTATTCGATACCGCACCGACCGGACACACATTAAGATTATTGTCCTTCCCTGAAGTAATGGATTCATGGGTAGGTAAACTGATGATGGCAAAGGCAAAATTGGGAACTGCAACCAATGCGCTTAAAAAAATCATGCCGTTCATGGACGCTGTTGATGACCCTCAAACTTCCGAAGACTTAAAAAGAACAAAAGAACAAATTGACAAGGCAAAAGCAGTTTTATCCGATCCTGATAGAACCACATTCAAGATGGTCGTAATTCCTGAAGAGATGTCTATCTATGAATCAGAAAGGGCTCTGGAAGCTTTGGGTAAATATGACATAACTGTAGACAGCGTTATTGTAAATCAGGTCATGCCTGACATTTGCGATTGCGATTTCTGTCATTCCAGACACAAATTGCAGCAAAAACGTCTGGCTTTAATCGACCAGAAATTCCCAAATCAACACATAGCTGAAGTGCCTTTATTCAAAGATGAAGTTAAAGGTCAAGAAAAGTTATTGAACTTGGCTCACATCCTGTATGAAGGTAAAGACAACGATGAAGTAACTCAACAAGCTATTCAATTATAAAAAAATAAAATAAGTTAAAATAAATTATTATTTTAACTTTTAACTATTCTTCTTTTTTAAAAAACCATTCGGCAAATAAAAACACTATTATTAGAAATATTACTGCTCCGATTATTTTTAGATTTTCCAGTGTAATCAGGCCATATAATGCAATTACTACAAACACAATTAAGATAATTTTCATTAGGGTTGACTGGCTGTCAAATATTTTGGCAATGCTGTTTTCCGGAAATAGGAATCGGATTAATATTCCTAAAAGGATTAGAATTCCAATGATTAGGAAGAATATCTCCAATATATCAATTCCTCCTGAGGGAATTGTAAATGCCAATACTAAAAACATTAGGCATAACAGAACTATAGATATCAGTTGATTTCTGTTCATTATGTAACCACTCTCCAGCTTTCGTCCCAATATTTGGTTGGAACGTTTATCGGTGTCCAGTATTCGTCTGTGAAATATTCGTAAGTTTCTTGTTTTGTCAAGTTCCTTGTTTTTCCATGACTTATATATACTACATTATTTCTGTCTAAACTTAAATCTTTATTTATTTTTACTTCAACATAATCGTAGCCGTCCTTTCCGTTTGGGATATTATAGATTTTCTTGCCCTGCAGATATCCGGGTCTTGTAAATGTGGCGGTGTCCATTAAATCATACCAGTCTTTGGGATCAACTGAATCTTCCCTATAGTCTGAACCAAGCTGTTGGATGAAAACAGTCATTCCAAGAAGCTTAAGTCCCGCTTTTGCAGCTCCTGTAAGAATTTTTGTTCCTGCATTTGTCAAAATCTTATATGCGATTTTGCTTAACGGGTGAATTTTTTCAAGTGCACTGGAAACAAAGGATTCTACAGGTGCAAAAATGTTAAATGTTTGTCTGATTCCGGAAATGATGTCTGTTGGAATCATTCCGATGCTGCAGCAGTCGCAAACGGTGGATACTGATGCTCCCTTGTAGGTTGCATCATCATGTGAATGGATTACGCTGGCCACTCCATTTGTAGTATTGAGGACAATCGCTGAATTACTTCCGTCTTCAGCAAACAGGTACATCATCTCACCTAATTGTGCGATACTGAACTTGTTGTTGTTTATGGCAAAGAATATGTTGTCTTGAGAATTTGTAGTAAGATCAAGGAATCTGGCTGAAATATCATCCAGGCAGTATTCTTCAATATTTGGCAGTTGTAACGAATTGATTAATCTGAATTCAACGGCATCATTTTCTTTACCCTCAACGTCCATTCCCATATCCGCATTTAAAACGTTCAGATAAGTGTCTTCCAAATTGATTCCGCCGAGTATTGTTGTAGGTCTTGTCCTTGACCAGGTCACATTGAACTTTTTGGAGTATTCATCTGCGGTCTTATCGGCTAGCCATATTGTTTCAAGTGAAGCCAGATGCATGCCGTATGCGTTCATCACTCCAAATCTATTCAAATAAAGATTATTGTAATTAATCCAGTGTTCTAAAGTTTCCCGGTTAATTTTCTCTGTAACTATGCTGTATGACTGAAGCACTTCAAATCCGACGGTTTTTCTGTATTTTTCTGAAAAGCCGTAGGTTATTGATTCTCTTTTTTCAAGCTCTTCAACACCATTCACGCTGAATCTGGTTATGATGTTTTCTTGAGGTATGTCTCCAACAATTGATTTTCCGAAGTATGAAAAAGATACCGGCGTGTTTGTATTGACAAATTTTATCAGTGCGGTGTTGTGGTTTGTTATCTCATCATAGCTTTTGTAGTTGAAGTCATAGATGCTTTTCTGGTAAAATTTCGCAATGCTGTATTGTAGTCCCAATTCATCAAAGCTTTGGGTTTCTACATTGACTTTAGCCGTTATTTTATCATTTTGCATATATGTGAATGTTTCACTGCTTCCCAGGCCTTTGTCTGCATAAAATCCAAATAGTTCAACATTGTCGCTTGTGCTGCTTTGATAATCGATTTGAGTAAATCCGTTAACCCTTGAAATCACTATTCCGTTTCCCTTCAAATTGCTTTTATCGGTACTGCTTTTGACTTCACTTCCGTCAAAGGGAATGAGATGATAATAATATCCTATTACTTTTGAATATACTCCGCTCATAGGGATGTTTGAAAACTGATAACTGCTGTCGCCAACTTGGATAGTGAATATTTCATTTTTCGGCATTTTTATAATTCCGTTAAATCCGCTTTTCACTGTATAAACTGAGTTATCATACACTTGTGTTGTTGTCACATTTACGTAGCTTGGAATCAGCAGAGTATGGGTGAATGAGGAGGGTTTAATGATTTTGGTAACAGTAACCATGTTTGTAGACTTGAGGCCTGAATACTGTGTAGTGATTGAATATGATCCCGGATTCAGGCTCAATTCAAGTGTAGCAATTCCGTTTTTGTTTGTTATTTTTGAGTATGTCTTTCCGTTGACCTTTATTGTCACTTTCTTGTTTGCTTCAACTTTTCCGTTGCTGTTTAAAATCTTGACATTGAATTTTCCTTTTTTACCCTCTTTGAAGGTCAAATCGTTTGTCACAATCAGAGACTTGATTGTAACGGTTTTTGATATGCTTTCAGATGTTTTTGAGTTTGTAACGGAAATGGTGTACTTATTTGGCTTTAAATCTATGGCCAGTTTTGCAACGCCCTTGGAATCGGTTTTAACGGTATATGTTTTGCTGTTAATCTTAAATTTGATTGCCGTATTTTTCAGAACCTTTCCCTTTTTGTCATAAAATGTTGCAGTGTATTTGCCGGTATTTTTATAGTATTTTGAGTAATCGCTACATTTCACTGTGCTTTTTATCGTCACAGTACTTTTTGCACTCACGCTTGCAAACTCGCTGTTTCCGTCACATGTGCTTAAAACGGTATATGTTCCACTCTTTAAATTTAGATTTATCGACGCTGTTCCCTTTTTGTCTGTTGTCTTTGTGTAGGTATTGCCGTCAATGTTTATCTTCACCTTTGCATTGCCGATTAGCATTTTTTGATATTTCAATGTCACCGTAAACTTGCTTCCGTCCTTATAGTACATTTTCACGTTTGGGGCGTTCATTGTGATTTTTTTCTTTGTTGCTTTCTGTGTTGCACTTAATTTTTCTGGATTATTTTCTGTTCTGAGTTTTTCGACATCACTTTCCACGCTGACTTTACATAAATCCTCACTGGGATCAGGTTGTAAAATTGTTTCTAGGGTTTCATTTTCATTTTGTGCTGCTGACACGGCAGAAATTAAAAAAAATAACAGGAAAATGAAACATATGGTGTTTATTTTTATATTCATAGTATCTACCTTAATTGTCAATTTTCCAAAATCAACAATTAAAGTATGAGTACTAACTTATATATGCTTTATTTTTAAAATCAAATCATAAATGCTTTTAAAAATGAATTTAGAGAGTAAATTATCTTAATATATGACCATAATGCACATATAGGTAAATTCGCTCTGGGCAATATCTTTTAAAGTGGCCTCTACAATTTTTTCATCAGGGTAACTTAGACGTTCGCAGACCACAACTTTCCTGTCAGGCTCAACACCATTGTCAAGCAGGAACTGTGCCATGTCCTTCACTTTTCTTGAAGGGAGTGCAATGGTTGTTTTTCCATTGTTTATGACAGGTAAAATGTCTTCTATGTTTTCCCGTCCATGAAAAGTCATTACATTTGCATTATCCCATTGAATGTGGCATTTTGCAGCAGCAAGCTGGAGAGAACTTATTCCTGGAATCACTTCAATATATTCTTTATCAAATCCTTTTTCACCGGAAATTCTTAAAACAGTATTTAAAACGCCTGAAAAACCAGGGTCTCCGGTAGATAATATTGAAACTGTACTTCCATCACATGCCAGCTGAACTCCCTCTTCCAGCTTGTCTAATAAATCTTTAACATTAAATGCTATTTTATTTTGAACATCATCAAACAGTTCAATGGCGCGTGTACTTCCAACAGTGTAATCACTGGATTTAACTGTATCAATCGCTTTTTTAGTGAGGTATTCGCTGGCCCCCGGACCAATTCCAATAATATAAATTTTACCAGTCATTTTAATCATCAATCTTCAATGTTTGCTTAAAATTTTCTTTCAACGCGTTTCGTGTCTCATCAGAGTAAACTTCACTTTTTTCATCATTCAATGTAAACATAGCCAATTCGTATATGATTCGGTTCATTGATCTTCCGTATTCTGTCAGCTGATACTCGGTACTTATGGGTGTGGTATTTAACACTTGTTTTTCAATGATTCCATTCTCTTCCAGTTCCTTTAAGCAGTTTGACAGTACTTTATTGCTTAGATTCGGATTTGATTCCTTAAAATCTTTAAAATGTTTCTTTCCAAAAAATAGGTCCCTGATGATTTGAATATTCCACTTTTTATTGATCAGATTTAAAGTTCTATCAACGGGACAGACTATGTTTTCACCTTCCATATTAATTACTAGATTAAATTATTATATATTAGTTACTTTTCAGTTACCTGGTTTCCTTAAAGTTACAAAAATCATTTAAATTTTAAAAATAAATTAAATTGTAGGTGATAAAAATAAATACGCAACAGCAATTGGATTTTTTGATTGATTATTTGATTTCAGAAAGAAATGAATCTATAGAAATTCCAACAGAATATTATGAAAAACGAAATCTGCTTCGTGCACTGATGAATATAAGAACTCCTGGAAAGTTGTCTCAAGAATTTTTGGATGTTCAGGATAATTTCTTAACACAGGAAACATTAAAAAAGAATTTAACTACTGTTGAAGATATTACAGAAGCCATAGGTAAAATAAGGCTATGGCAAGGGGATATTGTCACTTTAAAAGTTGATGCAATAGTCAATGCGGCCAATTCCAAATTGTTGGGTTGTTTTATCCCTCTTCATAATTGCATCGACAATGTAATTCACTCTTCAGCAGGATTACAGCTTAGAGAGGAATGTGATAGGATAATGAAGGAGCAGAACAGAGATGAAGAGGTTGGCGCTGCAAAGATTACAGGTGCATATAATTTGCCTTCCAAATATGTGATTCATACTGTCGGACCTGCAATTCCTCAAGGTATGAATCCTTCAAAAAAGGATTGCGATGCATTGGCTAGCTGCTATAATTCATGTCTGGAAATTGCAAATGAATATGGATTGAAATCATTGGCATTTTGCGGTATTTCAACTGGAGTATTCAATTTCCCGGAAAAACTGGCTGCCGGAATTGCAATCAATACTGTGGAAAAATACTTGGATTCTCACGAAACAAGTCTCGATGCTGTAATTTTTGACGTATTTTCTGATAAAAGCTATTTGACTTATAAAGAATTATTATTTGGTGATGATTAATGGAACGTTTTGTACAAAGGTTGGATAAGGCTAAAAAAGCCATTGATGAGGCAAAATATATCATAATCGGTGCAGGCGCGGGATTGTCTACTGCAGCAGGAATCGACTATGGTGGTGAACGTTTTGTTAGATATTTTAAGGATTTCATAGATGAATATGGTTTTACTGACATGTATTCATCCGGATTTTATCCCTTTGAGACTTCCGAGGAAAAATGGGCATATTGGGCCCGACATATTTTTGCAAACAGATATGATGTGGGAAAAACCGATGTTTACCAGAAACTTTTGAAATTAGTTGAAAACAAGGAGTATTTTGTCCTAACTACTAATGTCGAGTCCCAGTTCTGGATTAACGGATTTGAAGATGAAAGAATATTTGCAACACAGGGAGATTATTCTCTTCTCCAGTGCAGCAAGGCATGTCACGATAAACTGTACTATAACGAAGAGTTGGTCAGCGAGTGGATGGATGAAACTGAAAACTTCAAAATTCCGACAGATTTGGTTCCGAAATGTCCGGTTTGCGGTGAAGAGATGGATTTGAATTTAAGAAAAGACAACTTTTTCGTTGAAGACAATAAATGGCATGAGATGAATGACAGATATTATGATTTTTTACACAATATTGATGATAAGTTCGTATTTTTGGAAATTGGAGTCGGGTTCAATACTCCAGGAATCATAAGATATCCATTCGAACAGATGACCTACAACAATGATGATGCAACATTAATCAGATTGAATTTGGATTATCCTCAGGCGATTCCTGAAAATAAAGAAAAAACTATTAGTTTTGACGAGAATGTGGAAGAAATTTTAGATTATTGGCTTTCAAGAATTTAAATTTTCTATCTCTTTTTTTAGGAATCTGTAGATTGATTCTGCACCAACAAGTTCTCCTGGCTCACTCCATTTGCTTGGATAGAGTATAAACGGTTTTGTCTGGTTTCCTCCAAGCCCTCCATGATTTCCAATCAGCTCTTCAAATGCGCATACTTCATCATACTTTTCATCATAAATGCTGTTTACCATGATATCTGGCATATTTTTGAAGCTATTTTGTCTTTTAAGATGTTTTGCTGCATTTTTTCCAAAGTCTTCAAGAGGATTTTTCCCAACAATTTTATCGGTATCCAAGTAATAGATTCCTTCATCACCTATTGCCATTCCACCATCATTCATTGAGTTTACAAGGACAAATCCGATGCCGTGATGCTTTACAAGTCCAGGAATCAGGTCCGGAAAGAGCATGACTATTTCCTCATAGGTCAATCGTTGTTTCCATTGGGTTAAGTATATTAATCCTAAATTACCAGAGCCCAAAACTATTAATTCAGAGTCCTTTGCTTTTTTAGTACCGTGTTCAACACTTTCATGGCCTTTAATGTAATCTAGGCTATTATTATATCTTTTTTGAAGGTTCTTGTACTGTTCGTTTTCAAAAATAATTGCCGGTTTTCTGTTTTCAATTCCTTCCCTAATATTTTGCAGGGATCCGTTTTCATCAAACAAATCGTCATGAATATTTCCCAAACGTTCTTTGAAATTTTTTATCTGTTTGTTTTCAGGGATGACCGCATCTCTGAAGTGGTCTATGTTGTATCTGGTTTCAAATACTGTCAAATCCTCTGGAAGCAACCTTCTAACATATTCCTCTAGAGTTATCCCATATCTTTGTTTGAATGTCGCACCCTTACTTTGGCCATGGTCTGATAGAATTACAATTTCGTAGTCTCTGTCGCTCATTTCTATTGTTGATTTCAATCTTGAAAACTGCAAATCTATTTGTTTTAAAGTTCCCCACACATCATTATCTTCAACGCCTGAGTGGTGGGCAATTTCATCATATCCCATGTATGTCGCATATGCGGTATCAATGTCTGCTGTAAGGATTTCAGCTGACAGGACTTCTGTTGTCGCTTCTCTTAACACAACATTAGCCCCTGCTCTTACGGCCGCATAAACGATTGTTCTTCTTGTTCGAGGCTGAACATTTTTTAAATAGTGCATAATCTGTGATTTGAACTCTAGAATGATGTCCCATAAAAACAAAATGAAGATTCTCTGGAAATTAAATGATTCAAGAAATACGGAATTTAGGGATTTTGTGTACACGTTTGTCATTCTTTCAACTTTTGATGATGTCAATGCCGAAAGTTTGCTGTCTCCTGAAAACATATTGGAGATGCTTATTCCGTTTACAAGCAGACCGTTTCCGTCACTGATTTTTTCCTCGATTTTTGGTGCATCACTAAGTTTTCCTGACACTATTATCTGATTGTTATTTTCCTTTTCAACCCATCTGTATGCAACAATGTCTCTGTTGTTTCCATGCAATATTCCTGCCTGGCTTGATCCTGTCTGTGAGGACAAATCGGTTTCCCATTCCTTTAAGGTGTGTGTTTTCTCATCCATCCATTTTTTGAGTGTAGGCATTTTACCTTTATCAATGGCTTTTTTCAATGTGGTTATTGACAGGCCATCAATTTCAAGCATGATTACACCAGGATATTTCTTTTTATAATCTGTTTTTCTCTTTATGGCATATTTCAAAATGGATTTGACGTAACGGTCGAAGTAGCTTGTCCGGGTAATATTTGTCATAAGGGTAATGAATATTGCTGAAAGTATCGGGACTTGGAAGAATCCGTAGGCACCGACATATACTCCTGGAATAAAATATGTTGCGATGTAAAATATCAGACAACTGATAAAAAGCCCTCCAGATCCGAATGTAAAAATGAAAAACTTCATTAAAAATCTTCTGAAAATTGGCCACAGTAGGGAATTTGCAATGTATGTTGCAATAACGATGATGATTGCATTGTACCAGACCCCGACAGTAAAATCAGTACTAATATAGTCGGTAAAGTAGATAGCGGCAAGGGCTGCTAATATGAGCAATAATGAATTTATTATAGTTTTTAGATATGAAATCACTCTGTTTTTAATCATTCTATCGGTATTTGTCTTTTTTCACTGGATTTTAATGTTATGATTGTAATTTCCGGTTTGCAATTAATCCTTAATCTGAAGGAATTTGTTCCAAGGCCTTTACTTGTGTATTGGATCATGTTTTCAACCTTGTAAAGTCCTACAGGGTATTTTGTTGAGTTCGGCCCTCTAAATGGTGTTGTTTTAAATCCGGGTATGATGAACTGGCCTCCATGAGAGTGACCGGAAATCTGAAGGTCGAATTTTCCGGTTTTTGAAGATTCTTTTGCAAAATCCGGTTCATGGGCGAGCAATATGCTTGGTGTATCTTCCTTTAATTTTTCCAGAACGATATCTAGATTGTCAGCACATACGGTACAGCTGTCTACACCGCATAAATTCATATATTCTCCGTTTTTTTCAATAATATGAACGTCATTATTCAGATTTGTAATCCCTGACTTTTCAAAGATGTCGCTCATTATTTTTGAACTCATCCAGTGGTCATGATTTCCAAAAACTCCAAATTTTCCGTCTTGAGCTTTTAATTTTGAAAAGCAGTCTTTCAGTACCACATCATAATCTGAAAGAACATATGAAACATAATCTCCGGTAAGTGTAATCAAATCGTAATTTAAGGTATTGACATAATCCACAAGAGCATCAAGATATTCCGGATTGACCCACTGGCCCAAATGAATATCAGTTAAATTTAAAATCCTGTAATTGTGAAAGTTCCAGCCGAGATTGTCCAGCTCAATGTCAATTTCTACAAGGTCTATGTTTTTCTCGCTGAACTTTTTGTCAGGAAGTGAATATGTCATTGCATCCTGAATTCCCTGGCGGATTTTCATGGCTTGTGGAGTTTCTATTTTTTCATCTTTCATACATTTATTATATCATTTCTGAAACTATTTATAATTTTAAGAACAAACATTTAGATGTTATTAATTATTAAGTGATTATCATGCTTCAAATTGCAGTTTGTGGAAAACCAAATGTAGGAAAATCATCCTTTTTTAATTCAGCTACTGCATCTGCTGTAGAAATGGCCAATTATCCATTTACAACAATTGATGCAAATAAGGCTGTTGCACATGTTATTAAAGATTGTCCATGTAAGGAATTAGGAGTTACATGCAATCCTCACAATTCAATCTGTAAAGACGGAAAAAGACTGCTTCCAATCGAATTAATAGATGTTGCAGGATTGGTTCCTGGTGCTCATGAAGGAAAAGGATTAGGTAATAAGTTTTTAGATGAATTAATGCAGGCCAAAGTATTTATCAATGTTATTGATGCTTCAGGTTCAACTGATCTTGAAGGAAATCCGGTCGATGCCGGAAGTCATGACCCTTTAGATGATTTGGAATTTCTCGAAAATGAAATCGTGATGTGGATGTATGGAATTCTCTCCAAAAATTGGGTAAGGCTCATAAGAAAGGTCGGTGCTGAACACCTGGATATTTCAAAGGTATTGTTTGACCAGCTTTCAGGAACCGGAATTGCCATTGAAGATATCATTGAGGCTAAAAGAAATATCGAGCCTGATTACAACAAATGGGAAGAGGAAGACCTGATTGAGCTTACAAGAAATATCCTTCATATTGCAAAGCCGATGATGATTATTGCAAACAAGGCCGATTTGCCGACTTCCGAAGAGAATATCAAAAGAATCAAGGAAAAATATCCGAATGTAATTCCAACTTCTGCCGAATCTGAAATTGCACTTGTAAGGGCGGCAGAAGCAGGTTTGATTAGCTATCTTCCGGGTGACAGTTCATTTGAAATTCTTGAAAAGGATAAATTGAACGCTAACCAAATCAAGGCTCTTGAATATATCCAAACCAATATTTTGGACAAATACGGAAGTACGGGAGTTCAGGACGCATTAAATTATGGTATTTTTGATCTTTTGGACAATATTGTGGTCTATCCTGTTCAGGATGAAAACAAATACACTGACCAGAAAGGAAATGTTTTGCCTGACGGAATTTTGCTTAAAAGAGGTTCAAATCCACGTGAATTGGCATATCTTGTCCACACGGACATTGGGGACAATTTCATGCATGCCGTTGATGCAAGGTCAAAAATGCGCATAGCAAGTGATTATGAGCTTAAAGACGGCGATATCATAAGTATTATAACAAGAGGTTAAAAACCTCTATCTTTTTTTTATAGAGAAATGAAACTAACAAAAGATTTAACCGCTGAGGAATTTAAGGATTACTATTTTTTAAAAGAGGAACTTAAGGATTTCTGTCGAGCTGAAGGCTTGAAAATCAGCGGAAGCAAACAGGATTTGGAAAATAGAATTGTCCATTACCTTACCACTGGAGAGGAATTGGTTGAAAAATCCGTTAAAAGACAGGTTCATGAAACTTCTGCGGAATTTGATTTGGACTCAAAATTGGGAAGTAATTTCAAATGCAGTGAGGACAAGCGTGAATTTTTCAAACAGCATATCGGAAATAGTTTTAAGTTTAATGTAAGGTTTCAAAAGTGGCTGAAGGCAAATCCAGAAAAGACCTACAGTGATGCGATTGAAGCATATTATGAAATTCAAAACTCAAAGGAAAAGACAAAAATTAGCAAGCAATTCCAGTATAATCAGTATATCAGGGATTTCTTTGAGGACAATGATGACAAATCTCTTGATGATGCCATTAAGTGCTGGAATTATAAAAAATCCATCAAAGGACATAACAAATATGAAAAAAGTGATTTGGATGTTTTAGGGTGATAACATGAAAAAGGTTAAAATCACAGTGATTCGCAAAGTCAGACATGACGATTTGATTGAGAAATATGAAAATCCTTTGGAGCATGAATGTGATGTTGAAGAGGGTCAAGTTTTCATTGCAAACGGATGGAAAATACCTGATAATTTCTGCGATAGTGCATGGGAAAGCCTTTCACCGTTCGTAATGGCTTTGGCAAATGGCGCAAGTGATTTTTATGACGGCTGGATGAAAAATAAAAAATCCGCAATGATTTCCTGCAATGACGGTTTTAGGCCGGTAAGTTTTTTGCTGGAAACCTTGGATGAGGATGCGGATTAGTTCAAACCAAAAAGCGATATTATGGATAGACTGATAAATTTTTTTAGAAATGAAACTGTTTTTTCTATATCCTTAATATTGGCTATCATTTCCTGTTTTTTTGTAAAGCCAAGCATTAATTATCTGAATTACATTAATTGGCAGACAATATTTTTACTTTTAATTATAATGATTGTTGTTGAGATTCTTAAAAATCTCGCTATTTTTGAGCGTTTGGTTCGAAAATTATTGGGTAAGGTTAAAAATACTCGCCGGCTTGTATTGTTTTTGGTTTTCACCGTTTTTATTAGTTCAATATTCATTACAAATGATGTTTCATTAATTATATTTGTTCCATTCACTTTACTTGCCTTAAAAAAAGTTGATAGGCTTGATTTGGCAATATGGGCTGTTTCATTGGAGACAATTGCAGCTAATGTTGGATGTATGGTTCTTCCAATCGGTGCACCGCATAATATTGTAATGTATACTGTGTCTAATGTTTCATTTGAATCATTTTTCCTGTTGCTTTTGCCTTATATCCTTGTATCGGTATTATTTTTAATGATTGTATCATTTTTCATTCCAAAAAGGGATATTGTTTTGCCGGATATGGGTAAACTCGAAGTTGACAGGAGAAATTTCTTAAAAAGGGTTTTTCTAGGTGTCGATTACTATCTTCTTTTGACTTTCATAGCTCTTTTCATATTGATAGGCAATTTGGAAAATATTCCATTCATTAATTCTGCACTGAGGAATTTGATTGTCGGCAATGAGGTTTTGTGCGCTGTAATTTCATCCCAGTTCATTTCAAATGTTCCAGCAGCAATGCTTCTCAGTGGATTCAGCACTAATTATGAAGCAATAATTGTCGGAATCAATATTGGAGGTTTTGGAAGTCTTATTGCATCTATGGCCAACCTGATTTCCTATAATATTCTTGTTCGTGAGCACAATCAATTTAAATCCAGATATCTGTTGGTATTTACAATTTTAAACGTAATTCTTTTGGTTATTTTGCTCATTGTTAATTGGACAATATGAAAAACATTATTAAATCCATTATCTAAATATAATTTATAAACTATTTTTTGTATGATTAATATGGCTAATAAAAATGTTGAGTTGATGAGAGGGGAACCGGAAATAGCCGTCAGAAAACTGACTATTCCAATAATGATATCAATGCTTTTAACAGCATCATATAACATTGTTGACGGGGTATGGATTGCAGGACTGGGTCAGGCAGCTATTGCCGGAATCGGTTTTGTAACGCCGATTTTCATGATTTTGAACGGTTTCAGTATCGGTCTCGGAAATGGTGCAACCAGCAGTATCAGCCGTGCCGTTGGGGCTAAAGATCATGAAAGGGCCAGTAAATCCGCAACACATTCTCTTTTGATATTTTTAGCAGCATCAATATTGTTGACTTTCATTTTAATTGTCATTCAGGAGCCTCTGCTTAAGACATATGGGGCCAGTGGACAGTCATTGGTTGAAGGGATAAAATATGGAACTCCTTTATTTTTAGGTTTATTCGGATTCATGTTTGCCAATGGTGGAAGCGGTATTCTTCGTGGGGAAGGAGACATGAAACGGGCGATGTATGCGATAATTGTATCTGTAATCCTGAACTTTGTTTTGGACCCTGTTTTTATCTATGTGCTGAATTTAGGTTCTGCCGGTGCGGCTCTTGCAACAATTGTCAGCTCCATAGGTTCTGCACTGGTAATCATGTACTGGATTTTAATCAAAAAGGATACATATGTACATGTCACATTCAAAGGTTTTAAATTTGATTCAAACATCGTAAAGGATATTCTAAAAGTGGGTATTCCGTCTTCACTGGATATGTTCATGATGTCAATTGCAATGAGTTTTTATCTGATGTTCATTTCATCTGTCGGCGGAGAATATGGTATTGCAGCATTCACATCAGGTCAAAGATTATATCTGTTTGGAATCATGCCTCTGACAGCTATAGGCAGTGCTGTTGCAGCCGTCAGCGGAAGTGCATTCGGTGCTCGAAACTGGGATTATCTTAGAAGAACCCATTCATATGGTACAAAATTTGCGATGGCAGTTTCAATGGTTATTTTGTTTATACTTGTAGTATTTGCCCCACAATTGGCACTGATTTTTGCATATACTCCTGAAACTTCAGTTTTAATTCCCGAAATCACAAGATTTTTACAGATTGCATGCTTTGGATTGCTTCTGGTGGGTATTGGTATGCCGTCAAGCTTCATGTACCAGGGAATTGGCCGTGGAACAACAAGTCTCGCATGGACAATTATAAGGGAGCTAATATTCACCGTCAGTTTCACATATCTGTTTGGAATGGTCTTCAATTGGGGTCTGCTTGGTATTTGGGTAGGTCTTGCGGTTGGAAGAATTCTTGCATCCATTCTGAACTTTATCTATGCAAAATACACAATCAGAAAGCTAAAGCCGGAAATGGATGGTTAATATTTTTTTTAGAAATGCATCAATGCAATCATATCCGGAAGCAGATCGTAGATAAAATGGCTTGCATAGGTTGCAGTAACATTTTTGGTCTGTATATAGAGAATCAAATTAAAAACTGAACCGAAACCCTGAACAAGCAACACTTTGTGAAGTGTTTCTATTCCGGTTTCATGGCAGAGTCCAAATATAATCAATGTCTGTAAGCCTGCAAGTATAATGGACAGTTTACGGTTTTTGGAAAATTTGTATATTGCTGCCATGAATAAAACGAGCATTATAATTTTAAAGAGTTCTTCCCCTATCAGCTGAACTGCCAGAATAATCAGTTCATTAATGTTTGTATATCCTCCGGGAGCTATTCCGGCATGAAGATTTCCGCTTAAGATAATTGCGATTATGTATGAATAAATCAGCCCTGCCAGGGCAAATCCAATTATGGGAACAATATCCTTATATGACAATCCCTTAAAAAATAATGTTATTTTTCCTTTAGTTACATACAATATGGGGATTAAAATAACAGCTGTTGAAAGTAGTGAAAACTGCAGTTCGCTTATTGAATTGATTATGTATCTGGAGGTTATCAGATATAGTATCAAACCGATTACCAGTACAATCCAGCTTAATTTGGATATTTCTGGGATGCCGTTATAGAAAGGCACATCTTCATTCTGCCCTTCAATTTTAAAAAAATCAGTCATGATTATAATTATTTTTTTATTATTTTATAAATTTTCAGCATTTTTTTTAAAAAATTGTTATTTTAGATATATTTTAATGAAAATTCTTCTTTACAAATTTCAACGTTAAAACCAAACTTCTTATTAATTTCATGACTATATTATATTACATTAAATAAATTTAGGCGATATAATGAAAGACTTTTTACAGCTTGCAAGTGAAAGATATTCAGTTAGGAAATATAGTGACAAGCAAATTGAAGATGAAAAACTGGAAAAGATATTGAAAGCCGCCCAGGTTGCACCTAGCGGAAATAATTTTTAGCCACAACGTATTTTCGTGATTAAAAGTAAAGAAGGACTTGAAAAGGTCAGATCATTTACTCCATATTGTTTTAATGCACCTATTGTCCTATTAATTTGTCATGACAAAAATGTATCTTGGAAAACTGTTGATGGGCATGATGCGGGGCTTGACGATGCAACAATCGCTACAACACAGATGATGCTGGAGGCATATGATTGGGGAATCGGATCAGTTTGGGTAAGAGGATATGACAAAAGGGTTTTGGATGATTTATTTGGCTTGCCGGATAATCTTGTTTCAGTAGCATTGCTCCCTATAGGATATCCTTCAGAAAAATCAAAGCCTTCTCCATTACATTCCAGAAATGTAAGTATGGAGGATATGGTAGGTTACTTATAAAAAAATTTAAAAGATTTTTATCAGTTTGAGTAAATATGGGATGTAAAAAAAGAGTTAACGGGGATGTTAACATTATTCATCCCACAAATCCGCAACTTTGTTTGCAATGAATACACAGCAGTCAACGCATGGGGACTTGTCCTCTCCGTTGTTGGTTATGGTACCGCAGCAAACGCTTCCGTATTCTTCTTTAAAAGAATTAAATATTTCTTTGGCATTTGCTTTGATTTTTGCCGGGTCGTCTACAACCAGACCGTTTGCTATTATTGCTCCGGTTACTGCACCGCAGGTTCCCTCATCAAATGTTCCGCCGATTCCACCTGCAAATCCGCATCCTAATTTTACCATTTGGTCCTGGCTTATAGGGTATTCGGCAGTTTCGCAAAGTCCCATCAGTGTTGATTCTGAACAGCTTTTGAATTTTCTGTATTCTCTGATTTTTTCCTCTAGGATTTTTTTGTCAAGTTTCATAATACTACTCCCAATTGCTTAATTGTATAATTATATAAATTAAGAATTTAAAATAATTATTTATTATAAAAATTTTGAGAGTTGATAAAAATTATACATCCAAGACCAAGTCCGATTGCAGCTACTCTTTATACATTAAGGGATATGAATGTCGATGTTATTGTAATGCATGGCCCTACCGGGTGTTGTTTTAGAACAGCCAGGCTTTTAGAAGGTGATGGGGTTCGTGTTGTGACTACAGGAATGTCTGAAAATGATTTTATATTGGGAGCTGGTGAAAAGCTAGTAGATACATTAGTTGAAGCTTATGATTTGTTTGAACCGGAACTTATCGGAATTGCAGGAACATGTGCCAGTATGATTATTGGTGAAGATTTAAAGGATGCCATAGCAACTGCAGATTTGCCATGCACTGTAATCCCTGTTGAATCTCATGGGGGTTCCGGTGAGGGCGATAACACCGTTGGTGCAATAATGGCTTTGGATGCCGCAGTTGAAGCCGGTGTAATTCCACAGGAGGAAGCTGACAGGCAAATTGAAATGCTTGAAAAGGCAACCGAAGTTGAAAAGACTAGAGGTATGGCTCAGGGCAAATACATAAAGCCTAATTTCGGTGATTCCAAGGAAAAAGTTGCCAAAACTGTTGTTCAGGCTTTAAAAGATAATAAAAAAGTTGCCTTTGTCTTAAACGTTAAAAAGGAAACATCATATCTGTTTGCTGACATCATCAATTTCGACTATGCTGAAATAAATCCTGAAAACAAGCCGATTTTTGTTGCAAATCTTGATGAAAATATTGGACTTCCAAGAATCAGACAGCATGCGGTTAACATTAAGGATCAATTAGGTATTGAACCGGATTTCATTACAGGAGGACTTGACGAATATCCGATTACAGGTAAAAAGGCTGCCGAATACTTGAAAGATATGGGTTTGGACTTGATGGTAGTATTTGGTGTACCTCATGCATTTCCGATTGAGGAATTTGATATGGAGTCAGTTGCAGTAACTGATGGGCCACGTCTGGTTGAACCTTTGAGGGAATTGGGCTTTTCCCACGTCGTTGCAGAACTTGATGCCCACTCAAAAACATTGGGAACCGATGAAATAGTATTTTCAGACTTTGGTGAGATGATCAGGGCAACTATTGGGTGGTTGAACGAATGATAACAATTATTGATTATAAAAGCGGAAATCTAAAAAGCATTTCAAACGGTTTTAGAAAAATCGGTGCGGACTATCAAATAACCGATGATAAGGAAATCATTGCCAACAGCGATTATTTGGTATTGCCTGGTGTTGGAGCATTTGGAAGTGCGATGGAAAACTTAAAGCCATTTGAGGATGTTATAAATGAACATGTCACTGACGATAAGCCATTTTTGGGAATTTGTTTAGGTCAGCAAGTGTTGATGGGTGAAAGCGAAGAATCTCCTGGCGTAAAAGGACTTGGATTGTTTGACGGCCGTGTTGAAAGACTGCCGGAGGGTGTAAAGATTCCTCATATGGGATGGAACAGGCTGAAAGTTTGCAACAACTCACCTATTCTCGAAGGCATTGACGGAGAGTATTTTTATTTTGTTCATTCTTATCATGTAATTGCAGATGATGAAGATATAATTGCAGGAACCTGTGATTATGGAATGGAAGTTGTAGCTAGTTTAAGCGAAAATAATTTGTTTTCTACACAATTTCATCCGGAAAAAAGCGCTAAAGCAGGATTAAAAATTTTAAAGAATTTCACTAACTTGGAGAAGTAACTATGGATATTGAAGGATTTGTTAGAAAAAGAATTGATGATGTTGATTATGATGATTTGGCTGACATTTTGGCCGTAAGAATCAGGGAGTATAAAAACATCTCTGAGGAAAACTCTGTTGAAATGGCCAAAGCGGTCATTGATGAAGTTCAAACCACATTAAAATTAAACGAAAGTGATGATGAGTTCTTAAAGGAAATTGCAAGTGTAAATAAGGCGGATGTACTCATGGGTGAGATGGGTGTAGGATCCCGTGGAGCAGGAGACTTTTTTGTCCACAGAAAAATCGCTGAAATCGTATCATCCACAAACACCGCTTCACTTGTCAATCCGTCAGAACAGGATGACGGTGGAGTTGTAAAAGCTCCGGTTAAAAATGATGAAGTTTATATCACCACTGCCGTTGACGGTATACACTCACGTTTAAGCGAATATCCGTTTTTAGGAGGATTTCATGTTACAAGAGCAACACTTCGTGACGTTTGTGTAATGGGAGCAGATCCGGTTGCAATATTAAGCGATGTCCATCTTGCAGACGATGGGGATGTTGCTAAGATATTTGACTTTACAGCAGGAGTTGCTGCTGTATCAGAACTTGTTGACGTTCCAATTGTTGCAGGAAGTACTCTTCGTGTCGGTGGAGACATGGTTTTAGGTGACAGATTCGTTTCAGCAGTTGGAAGTGTTGGAGTATCAGCA
Source organism: Methanobrevibacter sp. (assembly GCF_045541095.1). GTDB lineage: Archaea > Methanobacteriota > Methanobacteria > Methanobacteriales > Methanobacteriaceae > Methanocatella. The sequence goes on along the minus strand of NZ_JAZQIJ010000220.1, from coordinate 34,275 downwards.
TACCCTCCAACCGCAAGAAAAGGAGCAACCGAAGGCGACATTATCCTTTTGACTGAAGGTTCCGGCGGCGGAACAATCACAACAACAGCGCTCTACAACGGATTTTTCGATGTTGTATGGGATACAATGAACGTCAATTTTGTTCAGGCATCACATGCATTGTTTGAAGCAGACCTTGTAAAAGACATCCATGCAATGACTGACGTTACAAACGGAGGTCTTAGAGGCGACGCTCATGAAATATCAAATACAACCGGTGTCGGATTGGAATTTTATGAATCAGAAATTAGGAAGATGGTTGCACCTAATGTATTGAACATGCTTGAAACCCTAAACATCGATCCATTGGGAGTTTCAACAGATTCACTGATGCTTATTGCACCTCCAGAAATTGTAGGGGACATTAAAAAAGCCGTGGCTAAATATGATGTAGATATTTCTGAAATTGGAGAGGTAAATAACTCCGGTGAACCAATTTTAATTAAAGAGGATTCAACCGAAGAGAAATTGGTTCCATTGTTCAGGGAAGCGGCATATACCAAAATCAAAAAACTGGTTGGTGAAACAACTCCTGAAGACTTTGAAGAAATGAAAGAAAAAGTTCAAAAAGCTTCAGATGCAGCTATCGCCAAAAAAGACAAGGTTATAAAGCATATTTTAGGAAATTGAATTTAAGAGAAAATTCTTCTCTCTTTTTTTTATTTCATAAATTGGGCCTATAACTGTTTTATAACTTCTATTTTTCTAATTGTTCTTTTTCAGTTTAACATGACTCATGTATGTGAAAATGTGTAAAATCGCACTTTCACACTTCCAAATTTTTTATTTAATTTAATCCACAATTCTCATTTATGAAAGATCAGAAAGGAAGTTTTTATCTAATTGAGTCAATACTTGCAATTGCAGTTCTTTTGATTGCTGTTTTGGTGGTAAATTCTATAATTTCAATCCCAAGTCCGGATTACTCATATGAATCAAAAGATATCCGAACTAGTCAGGACATCATGGAACTGCTTTCAAAAAAAGTGAATTTTACAGACCAATCATTTTTGGGTGAAATTTCAATCATTTTAAAAGATAATAGAAATTCAAAAAAATCAATACGGGAAATTTCTGATATTTGTCAAAACAAACTGGACGGTTATAAATTAACGAATTATAAGTTTTGTGAAAACAATAAACTTAAAGGTAAGGTGCTGGCGTCATCTGGAAATTTCAACAATGCAGATAAGGTTTCAGTTGCAACAAGGTCTTACGGTGATTATTCATATACGCTGTATGTATGGTAATGATTAAATACTATTAAAATCTTATATTTATATGTTATCTTATTTTGTTTTGCCCTGGTGGTGTAGTTTGGATAACACATGGGACTGCGGATCCCATTCCCCGGGTTCAAATCCCGGCCAGGGCATGATTATTTTCCGTGATTATTATGTTAAATGCTAATACTTATGTTACTAGCCAAAAAGGTATTGGTGGAACCATTAGAAACCAATATGAAGATTTTTATGTTGAAGAAATTCCTGAAGTCATTCCAGATGGCGAAGGGCCTAACGTCTATGTATGGATAGAAAAGTTGGGAAGAACAACTTTGGATGTCGTTTTGGACATTGCCCGTGATTTGCACGTTTCAAGAAAAAGAATGGGCTTTGCGGGAATGAAAGACAAGAAAGCTATCACCCGCCAATGGATTTGCATTGCCAATATGGATTCTGAAGAGCAATTCAGGCAGGTTGAAAACCTTGACATTTATAAAACTGATTTTTTAAAGGTTGTTCGTGGTCGCAAAAAGCTCAGAATGGGTCAATTAAAAGGAAACAAATTCAAGATTCTAATTAGGGATTTGGATGATGTCGAGGAAAGTGCAGACATTGCAAATGAAGTCCTCTCACAGTTGGAAACAACAGGTGTTCCAAATTACTTCGGATGGCAACGTTTTGGAAAGCCAAGAACAATCACTCATCTTGTAGGCAGGGCCTTGGTTGAAAATGACCTTGAAAAGGCGGTTAATACATACATTGGAAATCCTCAGGATGATGAAGGTGAAGACAATCAGATGGCTAGAAAAGCATTTGATGAAGGAAATCTTGAGGAATCACTTAATCTTATGGGTAAAGGAATGCGCTATGAGAAGATGATGATTAAGGAATTGATAAGGGATTCGAAAAAAGGCGAACTCACTGACAAATCCTACATGAATGCACTTCATGCACTTCCAAAGCCGCTTCAGAGAATGTTTGTCCATGCATATCAGTCTTATCTTTTTAACGAGGCTGTCAGTAACCGCGTAGCAATGGGTATTGATAAATATGTTGAGGGAGATATTATCATTGACAATGAAGAACATATTGTTCGTGACAAAACTCCTGAAGAGTTTCAAGATTTAATTGCCGACTTCAAAGCAAATCCGACATGTCCTCTGTTCGGTACAAAAGTTCCATTTGCCGACGGTGAAGTTGGAGTGATGGAAGAAACTGTATTGAAGAAATATGGCATTACAAAACAGGACTTTGAAGTTCCAAAAATGCCTCGTTTGGGAAGTCATGGGTTAAGGCGTCAGATGCGTTTTAGAGTATGGGATGGTAAAGCGACTCCAACCGATGATGGAGTGTTATGTGAATTTTCCATAGATAAGGGTTCTTATGCAACAGCAGTTTTAAGAGAAATCATGAAAAAAGATGTTATTTAGGTGAAAGAAATGGTAATTTGTCCAGATTGTGGAATGGAAGTTCCTGATGCAAAATTCTGTAAGAATTGTGGAGCTCAACTTCCTGAAGTTGTGGAAGAAGATGTTCCTGTTGAGGTTGAAGAAACAGTACCTGTAAATGTTAAGGATACTATACCAGTTGAGGCAACAACTGTAGAAGAAAGTTCCGATAAAGTTAAATTTTGCCGTAATTGCGGATATAAGCTTGAAGGCGAATTCAAGTTCTGTCCAAATTGTGGTTATGATTTGGAACAAAAAACTGCTGTTAATGCAACTGCTGGAGGAAACTATGTTCAAACATATCAGGAAAAGAGTGTTTTGGTATCCGTTATTTTAAGCGTAATACTTCCCGGGCTTGGTCATTTCTATTTGGGATTGAGCCGTAAGGGAGCAATATTTTTATTGGCTTATGTAGTATCTGCATTTTTAATACTGCTTCTCATAGGATTCATATTGGTTTTAGTTATATGGATTTGGGCATTGGTTGATGTTATCCAATCCACAAATGCATTGAATCGTGGAGAAAGCGTTGAAGATAAATTGTTATAGTTAGTGATTATATGATTGATTGTAGAAGCATTGCTAAAGGTAAAGGAAAAGGGGAATTGATAGTTTCATCTGAACCCATAAGCTTTTTGGGAGGAGTAAATCCTGAAAACGGTGAAATTATTGATCCGAATCATGAATTGAAAGGCCAAATAATTAAAGACAAAGTATTGTTTATTCCTGGAGGAAAAGGTTCCACCGTTGGATCTTATGTAATTTTCCAGATGATGAAAAACAATACTGCTCCAAAGGCCATAATTTGTCTTGATGCCGAGCCTATTATAGCTACAGGAGCCATAATGTCTGATATCCCTATGGTTGACTCACCTGCCGATACCAAAGATTTGACTGACGGAACCTTGGTTGAGGTTGATGGGGATAATGGAACAATAGAATTATTATAGTGATAATATGCAAACTCTGATTGAAAACGTCAACATCGTAAATCCTTTTGAAGAGATTAAAAGTTCTCAAAATGTTTTGATTGAAGATAACTTAATCAAGGATATTTCCTCTTCAAAAATCAATACAAAAGAAAACGTTAACGTAATTGATGGCGGAGATAATTATCTGCTTTCAGGTTTTATTGACTGTCATTGCCACATTTTTGCAAAGGGTTTTCACAAGGAGGAAAACATGGCAAATCCTCTGGGCATTCATTTTTATAATGCAGTGCCACATTCTGCCCAAACTCTCAATGCAGGTGTAACAACAATTAGGGATTGCGGTTCTGCCGATTTAAGTTTTAAATTGGCTCAGGAAAGAAAATTATTTAAAGCTCCTAAAGTTCATTTGTCAATCACTCCTCTGGTCATGACAGGTGGGCATTTTGATTTGCTGCTTCCTTCCGGTTGGGATATGGAAATCATATATCCCGGATTTCCGAAGGGGAGATGTGATGGAATTGAAGAGGTCTTGAAAAAGACTCGTGAAGTTAAAAGGGCAGGTGCAGATTTTATTAAGGTAATGGCAAGCGGCGGTGTTTTGACAACAAACACTTCACCTGAATTTGCCCAGTTCAATAAAAAAGAGTTAAAAACCATAGTTTGCGAAGCTAATGCAAGTAACATGAAGGTTTCAGCTCATTGCCACAGTCTTAAAGGAATGAACAACTGTATTGATGTGGGATTTTCATCAATTGAGCATGGAACTTTCATTGACCGAAAGACAGCTCAAAGGATGGCTGAAAATGATGTCAGTCTGGTTCCGACATTATTGGTTCACCAATTCCTGTACAGATCCGGTTTTCCTGCATGGGACAACTATGCAGATGAAAAAACCGCCAAACTTAAAGAAATCGTGAAGGTTCACAAGGAAAATATTTCCGTTGCATATGAGGAGGGCGTTAATATTTTAATGGGAACCGACAGCGGTGTTATTCCTCATGGTCATAATTTGGAGGAACTGGTTCATCTTAAAGACATTGGAATGAGTAATGATGAAGCCATAGCTGCCGGAACCGTTAAGGCAGCTGAATTTTTAGGAAATGATAGTCTAGGTTTAGTAAAACAGAATTACATTGCAGATTTACTACTAGTAAATTCAAACCCATTAGATGATATAAGTGTCTTAAGCGATAATGACGCTATTTTAAATGTTATTCAAGATGGGGTTGTAGTAAAATGAAATTAATGATTGATAAAGAGAAATGCATTGCATGCGGGCAATGCAAATCAGTTTGTATTAGGGACAATATTGAAATAGATGAAGTGGCTTATGAAACCGGAAGCAATTGCTTTGAATGCGGACATTGTATGGCAATTTGTCCTGCCAAAGCAGTCACCCTTAAAATATATAAGGGACGTGAAAACAGGATTGTGGATTATAATCCTCGTGAACTACCGGTTGACTATCATGACATGCTGCAGTTTTTAAAACAGAGAAGATCAATTCGCTGGTTTAAAAAGAAAAAAATTGATAAATTTACTTTTGACAGATTATTTGAAGGAGCATATTATTCTCCTTCCGCCCAAAACGAACAGGATTCAGAATTTGTTGTTTTGGACAGTAAACTCAACGACTTTATGAAACATGTTTATGATATAATTAAAGTTGAGGAAGATGAGTTTTTCAGAATAAAGGAATTCGGGGACTATATCCGGGATAATACTACAAAAAAATATCATCCGTTACTGTGGACAGGCCAACAGTTAATTTTAACATTTTCCACTGACAAGACAAGTGCGGTAATAGCAAATACCCGTATGGAACTTCTTGCATATTCTTTGGGACTCGGTGGATTTTATTCACTTTTCATTTTAAAGGCCGATGAAATAGACCATGATAAACTGATGGAATTTTTCCCGCAGATTGATAAGGATAAACATATGTATTCCGCTTTCATAATAGGGTATCCTAAAAAGAGCTTTAAAAGAACAATTCCTCACAAGGACATTAAAGTCAAGTATATGTAATGTTATTCATTTTTTCATTTAAATTTAGTTTTACCTAAATATTTATTTAGTAAAAAATATATATTGTTTTATATAATTCGAATGGTTGTGATGAGATGGTAAAACATAAACGTATGGATTTGCCAATTGAAGGGATGCACTGTGCTTCATGTGTACTCAGTGTAAATAAAACCTTTGAAAAAATTGAGGGTGTAGAGGAAGTTGACGCTGATTTGGCATCAAACAAGTTGCATATCACTGTCAATACTAAAAAGATTTCTTATGAGGAAATGGAGAGGCTGGTTAAAAACTTGGGTTTTCAGTTGCACTCCGATGAGATGACATTAAGAATTCAGGGAATGCACTGCGCTTCCTGCACCATGAATGTAGAGAATTTTTTAATCAGGCTGGATGGAATTTTTGATGTTAAGGCGGATTTGACCTCACAGTCTGCAAGAATAAGATATGATTCATCCAAAGTGGAATTGGATGAAATCGAAAAGGTAATCGAATCATTGGGCTTTGAGCTTTTAGGAGTTGAAGGCCAGACCGAAATAGATGAAGAGGCTATTTATCAAAAGGATTTGGCTGATAAACGTAACAGAATAATCATAGGACTGTTCTTTTCTGCTGTTTTAATGGTTTTGATGTTCAGCGGATGGGATCCGTTAATGGGATATTTCCATAATCTGCATGAAACTACAGGAATCCATATCTCATCAATGGGATTTTTGTCATTGATTGTAAGTATAGCACCGTTTTTATATGTTTCACTGCCGATTTTAAAAGCCGGAATAAACGGTTTAATGCATAAAAACCTTAATATGGATGTGATGTATTCAATGGGTATTCTTGTTGCATACATTTCAAGCATATTCGGAACCTTCGGCATAGTATTGGACCATACTTTCATGTTTTATGACTCAGCAGTAATGCTTCCTTCTTTTTTGATGATTGGAAGATATCTTGAGGCTAGGGCCAAAAAACGTACTTCAGATTCCATTCGTGAACTGATAGGTCTTCAACCGACAGTTGCAACTTCCATTGAACTGGATGAAAATGGTGAGATAACTTCTCAAAAGGAAGTTTCAATTGCAGATATCGTATTGGATGACTTGCTTTTGGTTAAACCTGGGGATAAAATACCTGTAGACGGTGATGTAATTGGCGGTGAGTCCTATGTCGATGAATCCATGATTAATGGTGAACCTATTCCAAAGGTTAAAAAAGATGGTGAAGAGGTCTTTGCAGGAACCATAAATCAGGATGGTGTTTTATACATTAAGGCTAAAAAAATCGGAAAGGAAACAGTTCTTTCAAACATCATCAGATTGGTTGAAAAGGCACAGTCTTCAAGGCCTCCCGTTCAGAAATTCGCAAATACAATTGTATCCTACTTTATTCCGGTAATTTTATCAATAGCCATAATTGTATTTTTAATATGGTATTTTGTTTTGGGGCAAACACTGCTGTTCTCCTTGACATGTCTGATTTCAATTCTTGTCGTAGCATGCCCATGTGCTTTAGGTCTTGCTACACCGACAGCGGTAACCGTAGGTGTTGGAAGAGCTGCGGAGTTCGGTATTCTAATTAAAAACGGAGATACCTTGGAAAATGCGGGTCAGATTGATGTGGCCGCATTTGACAAAACCGGAACAATAACTGAAGGAAAACCTGAAGTCGATGACGTGATATCCTATGGCATCTCTGATAAGGAATTAATCAAACTTGCAGCAAGCATCGAGCAGAATTCAAATCATCCAATTGCAAAGGCCATTGTAAACAAATCCAAGGATTTGGGAATTGATCTTGACTCAACAACAGAATTTGAAAATATCACCGGAAAAGGTCTTAAAGCCAAATTGAATGGCAGTGATGTTTATGCAGGAAACCTTTCCTTAATGCAGGCCAATGAAATTGAAGTGTCAGATGAGCTGGTAGATAAGTATCATGAACTTGAAAAGCTATCCAAAACAATCATATTTTTGGCACAGGATAAAACTGTAAAAGGTATATTAAGCTTATCTGATAAAATCAAGCAAAATTCTAAAAGAACAATTGAAGAATTGCATAATATGGGTGTTGAAACATACATGCTTACAGGAGACAATGAATCAACAGCACTCAATGTTGCCCGTGATGTTGGAATAGATAATGTCCGTGCAGGAGTTTTGCCTGAAAACAAGCTTGACATTGTAAAAGAGACTCAAGCAAACCACACCAAAAAGGTTTTGTTCGTTGGAGATGGTATAAATGATGCTCCTGCTTTAACTCAAGCGGATATTGGTGTTGCTATGGGTAACGGAACGGATATTGCTATGGAAAGTGGAGATATAGTTGTAATGGAAGGAGATTTGGAAAACGTTGTTGCCGCCGTGCAGTTCTCCAAAAAAGTCATGAGAAGAATTAAGGAAAATATCTTCTGGGCTTTTGCTTATAACACAATTCTAATTCCTATCTCCGCTGGTGTATTGTACCCTACGTTTGGCATTACATTTGAACCGGCTCTGGCAGGACTTGCGATGGCATTAAGTTCTGTAACAGTCATATCTTTATCATTGATGCTTAAGAGATATGTTCCTGAAATAAAAAGAAAAAGTTTAAAAAATTAATTGATTTAAAAATCAATTAATTCTAATTTTAATTTTCCAAGTTTTGGTGCTAGGAAGTTATAGAATATTGCAAAAAGTGCACCTTCAACTAAACCACTTACCAACCCACCGATGGCGCTGCTGATTAATGTCATTGCAGTTCCACCGCTGATGACTCCAATAATTCCGGAAATCAGACTTAAAATGCCTGTTATAATTCCAAAAACAATTGCAAATCTCATCATGTCAATTGATTCGATAACGGTTAAGTTATTTTCTTTAGATAGGTTTACCAGGATTCCTCTTCCTGAATTTGCAAGTAAGTTGTAGATGTAGCATGCAAGCAGAACATAAACGAAAGTAATGATGAATGTTCCGAATATGACCATTGCAATTGTTGTAGGCTGGCTAATGAGGACTAACAGTTGATAAAGTGTATAGGCTAATGTAGTTTGGCCTGCATACATCAATGTCTGCATTGAAGCACTGATTATTAAAGGCAGTACAAAAACAGAAACCAGATAAAGCAGTATCACTTGTATGGTGGCAATCATGGATGTTATGATAGCTGTTTCTGTTGTTGTGACTTTAACAATTTCTTTGTCGTTAAATGCAAATTTTATGGTTTTTAGATATTTGGCCAATGTATTGTAAATAAACCCTTCAAAAAAGGAATTGTAGATGGTATACATTAGTGTACCCACTACTATTGTTGGGATAAGGTAAATTCCAACTCCAATTGCGCTTGCATTTGTAATGCCGATAACGAGTGTAAGCAAAATAGATGATATTATTGCAAACAGTACGGCAATTCCGGTTGAAATTATTGTAAATGAGGATAATTCAACAGATTTCAATTCTTTAATGTTAACCATTATATCACCTAAAACCAGTCTTTGGATTTTTCAAGCAATTCATCAATGATTATTGAAATTGAACCGACGTAAGTGTGAGGGTCCATAATTTTTTCAACATCTTCTTCTGTCAGGTATTTTTGAACCTCTTCATCTTCTAAAATTAATTCTCCAAGCAAGAGTTTCTCTTTGTTTGCTTTAATTGCATTTTTTCTAACGATTCCGTAAGCGGTTTGTTTACCCATTCCTGCACGGGTAAGTTCGGCCATTAATCTTTCTGCCATAATCAAACCGTTGGTTAGGTTCAGATTCCTTTCGATATTTTCATCATAGAAAATTAGATTGTTCATTAATTTTATGGTTAAGTTAAGGATGTAATCGGTTAAGATACAGCTTTCCGGGAACATGATTCTTTCACATGATGAATTTGTCAAATCTCTTTCATGCCATAGAGGATTGTTGTCTAAGGCTGCATTAACATATGATTTGATGATTCTTGCAACACCACAGATTCTTTCAGCAGTAATAGGATTCATTTTGTGCGGCATTGTGCTGCTTCCCACCTGTTTTTCAGGATCAAAGAATTCACCTACTTCCATAAGTTCGGTTCTTTGCAGGCTTCTGATTTCTAATCCGATTTTGTCAAGTGTACTTGCGATGTTGGCCAATACGCTGATGAATTCAACGTGGTTGTCCCTTTGAACAACTTGGTTGGTTATTGTTGCTGCAGGAAGTCCTAATATTTCTGCAACAGTTTTGTGAATTTCCCATCCCTGTTCGCCTAATGCTGCTGTGGTACCAACTGCACCGTCCATCATACCAATACATACATTTGATTCTGCATTTTCTAACCTTACGTATTGTCTATGGAGTTCATCTGCCCAAATACCAAATTTCATACCATATGTGGTTGGAAGTGCATGTTGACCGTGTGTACGTCCTATGCACACTTTCATTTTATTCTCTTCAGTTAACTTGAGCATTATTTTAGTCAGTCTTTCAAGTTTTTCTTTAAGCACTTCAATTGAATCTTTAATGAGCAGTGAATTTGAACTGTCAACGATATCATTGGATGTAGCACCAAAGTGAACGTATTCTCCGGCACCGTTTTCACAGACTTCTGTAATTGATTTTGATAAAGCTGCGATATCGTGATTAGTTTCGGCTTCGATTTCTTTCATTCTTTCTAGTTTAACATAATTTGTATTAGCTTTTGCCGCAATTTCGTCTGCAACTTCCTGAGGGATTATTCCTAGTTTTCCTTCAGCTTGTGCTAGTGCAGATTCAACGTCTAGCATTTTTTGTAGTTTATTTTCTTCTTCCCAAATTTTTTTCATTTCAGGAGTTCCATACCTAAATTCGATAGGGTGTATAGCCATTTTTTATCAACTCTTAATTTTCATTTAATTATAATTTTATGTTTTGTTGATTATGTATATTAAATTTTAATATATTCAAAACATTTATATAGGCATTATTTAAAGATTAAAATACACCTACATAACATTGGTTATGCAATAGGTGAGTATATGGAAACAAAAATAAGACAGTTCCGCCATGAAAAAGGGATGACTCAACAAAAATTGGCTGAATCCGTAGGCGTAACTCGTCAAACAATAAATGCTTTAGAGAATGCTCGTTATAATCCTTCCTTACTATTAGCCTATAAAATTACAAAAGTATTGGGGAAAAATTCCATTGAAGAAGTTTTTTCTTTTGATGAAGATGATTGAATGAGAGTTTGAATTTTGACAAATTTTTAGCTGTGGTTATGTTAATATATATGCTAAACTAATTTTGAAATTTTTTCTAAACTTAATATCCTTTCTTTATTTTGATAGTTATGTCTTTATTTAACGATAATCTTAAAAAAATTAATATTGTTCAGCTTTTAATAATAATTATTGCTTTATATGTAATTGTATATGTTTTAGATAATTTTAATATTTCAATTGGAACTGGTTGGATATCTCTTGCACTGATTTTATATTTCGCATACAAACTGAAAGATTATTCAGATGGGTTTAAGGAAGATGTGTCAAATGTATTTTCCGTCATTTTATTTAGAAAAATTGTTTTTATTGTTGTTTTGAACATATTTTTTTCATATGGAATGCTGTATCTGACTGATATCATTTTTAATACATTTCCGAATTTGAATTTATTATTGGGAGTATATGATTCTTCCATGTCAATATTCAGTAGTTTATCTCTCTTTGGAGCATTTTTTTCAACTGTGGTTTTGTCTTCTATTTCCGAAGAATTGGTATTTAGGGGTGTATTCCTTTCAAAATTGGGATTGATAGTTCCAACCGTTTATGCAGTTGTAATCTCGTCACTGATTTTCGCATCCCTTCATGGTGTCGGTTCAATCACTTCCGCATTTGTTTTCGGAATTTGCATGGCGATTTTATACCTTAAAAGCAATAATATAGTGGTTCCCATATTGGCTCACTTTTTAAATAATTTTTTAGCCGAAGTTATTAGGATTGTTGATGTTGACAAGATTTTGTTTACCAATATGGGTGTTGTATCTGCTGTATCTTTATTTGCAGTAATTTCTGCAATAATTTTAATATTTTTAATATTTAAAGAATTAAATAATATTAAATATTAAAGATTATAGATATTGTTTAAGGAGTTTTATTATGGATTTAAGAAAAGTTGGAATTCTTCTTATATTTGTTGGAATTTTTTTGACAATAATGTTTATTGATAATCATCAGATTTTTGTCCCTGCATTGACTATAACTGTTTTAGGTTTTTTTGTTACCATTGTAGGATTTCTCATGGGAGTTAGAAGGCAAAAAATCATCAATGACAGATTGGATAAGGATATTGGTTCTATTCTTCAGCCTCTGATTACAAAATATTCCAATTTGAATAAACAGTATAAATCACAGTACGACGGTGAAGAATACGTTAAAAAAAGATTGGAATTGAACTCTAATCTGGAAAAGGAAATAACCGAAAAGCTTCCTTATCTGGAAAGTAGGGAAATCAAAAAAATCGTTATTCAGTTTTCCAAAGAGCAGGATAAATTATGATTATATTTTTTTGGAAGGACTTTTTAATGTACAAAAAATGACAACAAGGTTTTAAATAGTACATTATTTAATATAATATTGAGTGATAAAAATGTTTTTCCCAAGTTTAGATGAAGTAAAAGATATTTCACAAAATGATGAGTATAAATGTATTCCGATATCATATGAACTGTTTTCGGATGTTGCAACACCAATAGAGGTTTTAAAAATTCTAAAAAGAATTAGTAAGCATTGTTATATGTTGGAAAGTGTGGAAGATTCACAAAACTGGGGAAGATATTCATTTTTAGGTTTTAATCCTATTTTGGAGTTCACATGTCAAAATGGTGAAGTGCGTATCAGGGGAGATAAGAACTTCAAAAAACTCACTGACGATGAAGTGGTCATAAAAACAGATGATCCAAGAGAAATTATAAAGGATCTGATTGTAAAAAACAGGGCTCCAAAATTTGATAATCTGCCTCCGTTTGCTGGAGGATTTGTAGGTTATTTTGCATATGATTATATAAAGTATGTGGAGCCTTCATTGAATCTGGATGCCCAAAACCAGGACCAGTTTAAGGACATTGACATAATGCTATTCGATAAGGTTATAGCTTTTGACAATTTCAAGCAGAAAATTATCCTTATTGCAAATATCAGATTGGATAATGTTGAAGAAAATTATGAAAACGCATGCAAGGAACTAAAGGAAATAGCCGACCTTATTAAAAATGGTAAAAAAGCTGAAATTGTTCCTTTAAAATTAAAATCTGATTTCAAACCGGTATTTTCAAAAGAAAAATATTGTGATATGGTTTTAAAGGCAAAAAACTATATTAGAGACGGTGACATTTTTCAGGTTGTTCTTTCAAACAGGATTGAGGCGGACATTTCCGGAAGCCTGTTTGATACGTACAGGGTTTTAAGAACAACCAATCCTTCCCCTTACATGTTTTACTTTTCAAGTGATGACATTGAAATAGCCGGTGCTTCTCCCGAAACCTTGGTAAAGCTGACTGACAGGACTTTATATACATTTCCACTTGCGGGAACACGACCTAGGGGCAAAACCGAAGAAGAGGATTTAAATCTTGAAAAAGAATTGCTGGCTGATGAAAAAGAATTGGCAGAGCATAATATGCTGGTTGATTTGGGTCGTAATGACATCGGACGCATTGCAGAAATCGGTTCGGTCCATGTTGATAAATATCTCTCCGTTGAGAGATTTTCCCATGTGATGCACATAGGCTCAACAGTCAGCGGAACTTTAAGGTCTGATCTGGATTCCCTTTCAGCAATCGATTCCATTCTTCCTGCCGGAACTTTGTCTGGGGCTCCGAAGATAAGGGCATGTGAGATAATAAACGAACTTGAAGATAATAAAAGAGGGATTTACGGCGGTGCAATAGGATACATTGATTTAAGCGGCAATCTGGATACCTGCATTTCAATCAGAATCGCTTTTGCAAGAAATAATAAGGTGTTCATACGTTCAGGGGCTGGAATTGTTGCAGACAGTGTTCCTGAAAGCGAATTTGAAGAATGTCTTAATAAGGCAGCGGCAGTAATAAATGCATTAAAAATTGCTGATGGAGGTATAGAATGATTCTTTTAATTGACAACTATGACAGTTTTTCCTATAATCTGTTTCAGCTGGTAGGTGAAATCGACTCCGACATCAGGGTTGTGAGAAACGACAAGATTACCTTAGATGAAATTCATCAGTTGAATCCTGATTGCATTATTTTATCTCCGGGACCGGGGAGGCCGGAAAATGCCGGGATTTGCATGGATATTGTTTTTGAATTTTATGACATGATTCCGATATTGGGCGTTTGTCTGGGTCATCAGGCAATTTGTGCAGCATTTGGTGGGGAAATTTCCCACGCTAAAAGGTTAATGCATGGAAAGGCATCAAAAGTTTCTCTTGACTATGATTATCTGTTTAAAGGACTGCCTTCTGAGATAAGTGTCGGCAGATATCATTCTTTAAGTCTTAATCCGGATACTCTTCCTGATTGTTTGGAAGTTTTATCCAAAGCCAGGGATGATGGGGAAATCATGGCGGTTAAACATAAGGAGTATAATATTTATGGACTTCAATTCCATCCGGAATCTATTCTGACACCTGACGGACTGACAATATTAACTAATTTCATTGAAAAAGTAGAAAGAGGGATTTTATGATTAAGGAAGCTATTTTAAAAGTATATCAACATGAAGATTTAACTTATGATGAAGCATACCAGACCATGGATGAAATCATGAGTGGTGAAGCAAGTGAAGTTCAGATGAGTGCTTATTTGACTGCAATGTCAATGAAAGGGGAAACAATTGATGAAATCACCGCTTCTGCTGAAGCTATGAGGGCTCATTGTGTAAGGTTATTGAATGATGAGGATGTCCTTGAAATTGTCGGGACAGGTGGTGACGGTTCAAACACTTTCAATATATCCACAACATCTTCAATTGTCATTTCCGCTGCCGGAGTTCCTGTTGCAAAGCATGGAAACAGATCAGCATCAAGCAAGTGTGGTGCAGCAGATGTTTTGGAAGAACTGGGGGTTAATATTCACATTGACCCTGAAAAAAGTTTAAAGTGCCTAAAGGAAATTAATCTGTGTTTCCTGTTCGCTCAAAACTATCATTTGGCAATGAAATATGTTGCGGGAGTTCGAAAGGAACTTTCAATCAGAACAATCTTCAATATTTTGGGACCTCTTACCAGTCCTGCAGGAGCCAGCATGGAAGTTTTGGGAGTATATGATAAGGAACTTGTAGAACCTCTGACAAAAGTATTAAAAAACTTGGGCGTAAAATCCGCATTCACAGTTTACGGTTTGGATGGCATGGATGAAATATCTGCAAGTGATAAAACTGCAGTCTGTGAACTCAAGGATGGGGAAATAATGTCTTATGAGATTACTCCGGAATACTTTGGTATGGAAAAGGCATCCAAAGATGATTTGGTTGGAGGAAATCCAAAAGAAAATGCTCAAATTACTTTGGACATCCTGAACGGAGAAAAAGGTCCTAAAAGAAATGCGGTTTTGCTGAATTCGGCTGCAGGCCTATATGTTGCAGGCAAGGTTGAATCCCTGCTTGAAGGCGTTAGGCTGGCAGAGGAAATAATTGACTCCGGAAAGGCATTAAAGCAACTTGAAAGTTTTATAGAATTTACAAACAGCTGATTAAAATGTTGGATAAAATAGTAGAAAAAACTAAAGAGAGATTAGAAGAGGCTAAAAAGGATAAACCTTTGGAAGAACTTAAAAAAGAAGTTGAAAAATTAAAAATCACTGATGATTTTCCTTTCAAAAAAGCATTGTCAGGTGAGGATATTGCAATAATTGCTGAAGTAAAAAGGGCATCCCCTTCAAAAGGTTTGATTGCTGAAGATTTTGATTACGTGTTCATTGCAAAGGACTATGAGGATGCGGGGGCATCTGCAATATCAGTTTTAACCGAACCATACTTTTTTAAGGGGTCCAACGAATATCTGAAGGAAATTTCACAAAATGTTTCGCTCCCTATTTTAAGAAAGGATTTTATCATCGATGAGTATATGATTTGGGAGGCAAAATTGCTTGGAGCCTCTGCAGTTCTGTTGATTGTATCTATTTTGTCCATTGTCGAGTTAAAGAAATTTTTGGATTTGGCACATGATTTGGGCCTTTCCGCTATTGTAGAAACCCATGATGGAAATGAAATTCGGACTGCCCTGAATGTTGGCGCTGAAATAGTTGGTGTAAATAATAGGGATCTGACAGATTTCAGTGTAGACATTGAAAACAGCATAAGTCTACGTAGATGTGTTGGTGAAGATATTATATTTATTTCAGAAAGTGGCATTAAAACACCGGAAGATGTAAGGAGATTAAAAGAAAATAATGTTGATGCTGTTTTAATAGGTGAAACTTTAATGAAAAGTGATGATAAAAAGACTATGATTTCGGAGTTGAAGAATGGTTAAAATTAAGATGTGTGGACTTAGGAGTTTGAAGGATATTGAAATAGTAAACAGATACAAACCTGATTATGTCGGTTTTGTATTTGCAGATTCCAAAAGAAAGGTCACACATGAACTTGCATCTCAAATGAAAGTAAAATTATCTGACGACATTGTTTCTGTAGGTGTTTTTGTAGATGCATCCCAGGATGAGATATTGAAGTTGTTTGATGATGGGATTATAGAAATTGCTCAACTTCATGGCGATGAAAGTGAAGATTATATTAATAGTCTAAAAGAAAAATCAAATAGTGAATTGAAAATCATTAATGCAATTGAAATTTCACATAATTCTGATTTTCAAAAATATGATAATTCCGAGGCAGATTATCTGCTGTTTGACAGTGGAAAGGGCAGCGGCAAAACCTTTGATTGGAGTTTGATTAAGGGTGATATTAACAAGGATTTTTTCCTGGCCGGAGGAATTAACATTTCAAACATTCGCGAAGCTATCGATGAATTTGATCCTTATGCTATTGATTTAAGTTCAGGACTTGAAACTGATGGAGTTAAAGATGAAACTAAGATTAGAGAAATTATGGAGGTCATAAATTGAGTAAAGGACGATATGGAGAATACGGTGGTCAATACATATCCGAAACATTGATGAATGAGCTGCTGTATCTGGAAGAGCAGTATAATCATTACATGAACGACCCCGACTTTGTAGAGGAATTGAATACTCTACTTAAAGAATATGCCGGAAGGCCATCTTTATTGTATTATGCTAAAAGAATGACAGAAGACCTTGGCGGTGCAAAAATTTATCTTAAACGTGAAGATTTAAATCACACCGGAGCCCATAAAATCAACAATGTTTTGGGACAGGTTTTGCTTGCTAAAAAAATGGGCAAGACAAGAGTGATTGCAGAAACAGGTGCGGGCCAACATGGTGTTGCAACTGCAACTGCCGCTGCGCTGCTGGACATGGAATGTGAAGTGTTCATGGGCGAGGTCGATACCAAAAGACAGGCTTTAAATGTTTACAGAATGGAATTGCTTGGAGCCAAAGTTCATCATGTAAAATCAGGAACCAAAACTCTAAAAGATGCGGTTAACGATGCATTCAGAGACTGGATTGCTCGAGTTGGAGATACTAATTATGTAATCGGTTCCACAATGGGACCGCATCCGTTTCCAATGATTGTTCGTGATTTTCAGGCAGTAATAAGTGCTGAAGCTCGCCAGCAATTTCTGGACAAGGAAGGCAGACTTCCAACAGCAGTAATTGCCTGTGTTGGTGGCGGAAGTAATGCGATGGGTGCCTTTTACAATTTCATAGATGATGAGGATGTTAAGCTCATTGGATGTGAAGCCGGTGGAAAAGGTGTTGACACTCCATATAATGCCGCCGCACTTACCAAAGGTAAAATCGGAATATTTCATGGAATGAAATCAATATTCAATCAGGGAGATTACGGTCAGATTGCACCGGTTTACTCAGTTTCAGCAGGTCTTGACTATCCTGGTGTCGGTCCGGAGCATGCATACCTGAGAGATATCGGAAGGGCTGAATATGTTCCAGTCACCGATGAGGAAGCGGTCGATGCATTTGAATATTTATCAAGAATGGAAGGAATTATTCCGGCTATTGAAAGTGCGCATGCAGTAGCCCATGCCATTAAAATTGCTCCGACAATGGATGAGGATGATATAATTATGATTTGTCTTTCCGGAAGGGGAGATAAGGATGTAAGATCAATTGCAGAATATAGGGGAGTTGATTTAGGTGAGTAAGATAGCAAATGCATTCAAAAATGGAAAGGCCTTCATTGGATTTTTAACTGCCGGAGATCCGACAATCGAAAAAACCGTCGAGTTTGTTTTGGCAATGGAGGAAGCAGGATGTGATTTAATAGAGATAGGCATTCCATTTTCAGATCCTATGGCTGAAGGTGTAGTTATTCAGGATGCCAATGTAAGGGCACTGAAACATAACACTACAACAGATGATGTGTTCTCCATAGTTAAGGCAATTCGTGAAAAAACAGATATTCCTCTGGTATTTTTGACTTACATTAATCCGGTTTTCTTTTATGGTTATGAAAAATTCTTTAAAAAGTGTAATGAGTTGGGAGTTGATGGAATAATTTCTCCGGACCTGCCTTATGAGGAAAAAGGGGAAATTGCAGACATTGCCCGTAAAAATGATGTTGATGTCATATCACTGATTGCACCTACTTCCAAAGAAAGAATTCAAAAGATAGCGGCCGATGCTTCAGGTTTTATTTATGTCGTATCCTCACTGGGAGTAACCGGAATGCGTTCAGAGATAAAAACAGATTTGAAATCAATTTTAGAGGATATTCGCGATGTAACCGATTTGCCTCTGGCTGTGGGTTTTGGAATCAATACTCCTGAACAGGCTAGTGAAATAGGCAAAATTGCCGATGGGGTTATTGTGGGCAGTGCTATTGTAAAAATCATTGAGGAACATGGTGAAGATGCAGCAGAAGCTCTAAAGGAATATGTCTCATCAATGAAAAAAGCCTCTAATCAATAAGCGTGTCTTAAAAGTAAACTTATTATAGTATAAAAAATAAATATAATATCATTACTGAATAGAGGATTATTTATGTTTAAAGCAGAATTAAGTGATTCTAGTATATTAAAAACCAGTTTTGATGCGATTTCATCCATTGTAGATGAAGTACAGATTCAAACTGACAGTGAAGGCATGAGATTAGATGCCTTAGACCGTAGTCACATAACTTTCGTTCATTTAGAGCTTAAATCTAGTTTATTTGATGAATATATTTGTGATGTTCCTGAAAAGATTAACATTGATACTGATGAATTCATGAGGGTTCTCAAACGTGCAAAATCTCAAGACAGAGTTTTAATGTCTGTGGATGAAGGTAATTTCATCATTACTTTTGAAGGTGATGCTACAAGAACTTTCAAAATAAGATTGATTGATATGGAATATGATAATCCTGTTCCACCTCAAATTGAACATCCAACATCATTTAAAGTACGTTTCTCTATCTTGAAAGATTGTATCAACGATATTGACATCTTTTCTGATAAGATTGCTTTCCAAGTTGATGAAGATTACTTTATTGCATCTGCTGATGGTGAATTTGGTGATGCCAGTATCAAATATCTCCATGGAGAAAACATCTCCGAACATGCAAAATCTTTGTTCTCATTGGATAAGATTAGAGAAATGCTTAAAGCAGACAAATTTTCAGAGGAAGCGGAAATTGGTTTAGGTACCGACATGCCGTTAAGTTTAACCCTTAATATGGTTACTGGTGACGGTAAATTGAGTTTCTTGCTTGCTCCTAGACTAGAAACAGATGAATAATTTCATTTGTTTACTTTTTTTTATTTCAACCGACTAATTTTGAGATGGTATTAAGTGGATCAGTTTTATCAAATCTTGCGTAAAATTCAAAAGAAAGAGCGTAATAACGGTACTTTAGCTCGTGTAGAAGAGACATTTTATAATGATATTCACGAATATATGGACCAGTTAAAAAGAGACGCAATGAGCGATCCATTTTCTAAAGCGCCTGCAATGCTCAAAGAAGCCCAAATCATAGCTACAGAGATTTGTCAAAGAAGAGAAACCAAAATTACAAATTCTGCAGTTTTGAATATTCACAGGTCTTATCATCTGTTTACCGGAAGGCCTGAATTTGATCTGGTCGATACCACTCCCCTGAATTTGACTCCCGAAGAGGAACAGTTCTATTATTCTCTGATTGACACTTTAAAAAATCATAGGCATAACATTTCACTTGAAAAATTGTCAGAAGATGGTGAAGAGGAAAAACCTGTCAAAGTCCAGCCTGAAACCACACGTGCAACTACCTTGGACGCACCAGATGAGGCTCCAAAAAGTGAAGATAAGGTTTTAAACAGATTGGAAGAGATTAAAAATGCCAAAACTATAGTTGATGAGAAAAGGGAACCAATTGAAAAGCAGATAAGGGATTCCCAAGTTAAAACTCAACCTAAAAAAGAGCCTGTAGTCACAGATATTGAAGATAATCCAAATGCCGCTGATGAGGTTGAAGAATTTTATGATCTGGAATCTCAAAAAATCGCCAAAGACACTGAACTGGTTACAATGCTCGTTTTTGATGAAGTCGATGCCATAGTTGGTGTTGATGAGCAGGTTTATGGGCCGTTTCTTCCCCAGGATTTGGTCACACTACCAATGATAAATGCAAAAATATTTTTCAAAAATAGAAAGGGTCGTCAGGTTAAAATTTAATGGTTCAATTCTTTCAAAAACTTGTTTGTTAAAAATTTTTATCTCCGGTGTGTTTTACAAACTTATTTGTAATTTCTAATTTAAAATATTATTATTTGTTTAATATTTTCAACTGGGGATAAACATATGAAGAGAAAATTAATTTTATTGCTGTTTCTATTTTTATCAATTACTGCAGTATCTGCAAGTGATTTAAATCAAACTGATGCTGCAGATTTTAAAATAGACAGTTCAGAAGTTTCAGAGATTCTGTATGATGAAGAATCAGGTTGCTGTTCTTTCATTATTCAGGAAGAGGGTAATGAAACGGTTTAAGGTTTCAGACAGGATTCTCCTCTTAACGGTAATGGGGTGAAGATTAATAATCAGACCTGGAACGGTATGGATATAATAAGACAGGAGATTGACAATCCTCAAAGGTATTTTACCCACAGCATCATTACTGAAACCGGTTGGGTCATGAGTCAGGGAGGCAGTCAATACGACAACGATAGCTTATCCATTGAAGCGTCAGCAGGGAATATGATTCTTTCCGATAACATTTCAATGGGAGATCTCACTCAGGTTCAGAATGTTTTAAAAAAATTTGAGTATGGACATTTCCTCATCAAATCTCCTGATGGACGATATGGCGTAGTTTTTTATGATAGCATTTATACCGGAATTCTGCATCCCGGCGAATTTCTTGTAGTTCCAAACGTTCCTTTTTTATTTAGAGGAGGTAACTATAAGGATTATAATTCAAATCCGATAGATGCAATTAATGAAATCTGTTTTTATGATGATACCGGCTGGAACAAAAGAAATTTCTATTCATATTATATAAAACCTCATGATGTTGGAAACAGTCTGTATTGGGGTGCAGATACATTCGCAGCCAATGATAACGGTCATGGTGCGGGTTTAAACATTTCACACATTGTCACCTATTTCTATTATGATTCAGTATATTATCCTCCATCTCAAATTCCGGAACTTCCGGAAAAGATGTATGTCGGAACCCATATATTCAAAAATCAGAAAATTGACAGGACATTTGAACTTGCCGACAATGTGAAAAACGCATTGGTCGGTAAGGATACCGATATTCACTACAGAATATATGATATTGACAGTTCAAACACCCTAGCTTTCAGTCTTGATGAAAATTTAGAGTTTATTGATGCAGAGCTATCCTGCGGAAGTTATGATTATGATACAAATAATCATACTTTGTACTGGCAGGTGCGGCCATGAACTCCACAAAGGACATCTCCTTGAAAGTCAGACCAAAGGCTAAAGGAACCTTCAAGGTCCATTCATATATTGAAAACACCTCATATGAAATGGATATGACGGGATATGCAACAGATTATGGTATCATAATAAAATCTGATGATGTCAATGTTTATAAGGGATATTCTCATGGATTGAAAATCAATCTGACAGACCTGTACGGCAGAAGTTTGGCAGGTGAAAATGTAACCATACAAATAGCTGGAAATACTTACGTTAGGGAAGTTACCAGCGAAGGATTGGCAACATTGGTGCTGATGTTGGATGTCGGTGAGTACGATGCAATTGTATCATATGACGGTATTTTCGGCAAAAATCAGACAGATGCGCACATAATCATCAAACAGACATTATTTACAGAGGATGTGGAGTTATTCTACTGCAATTCTTTCCAGTATAATGTATCATTTATTGGAGAAAATGGTGAAACTTTGCCTGGTGGGGAAGTCGACTTTAAATTATTGGATAATCTGCATGATCTTTACGGTGATGAAAACGGTTTTGTCCAATTCAATGTTCACCTGTTTCCAGGCATGTATGTCATAAGAACATTCAATCTTGAAACAAATGAATTCAGAGATAATTTTATTGTAATCAAATCTATCGAAACCAGTGATTTGATAAAATATTATGGTGACGGATTAAAATTCAAAGCCGCATTCGTTGACAGCGAAGGCAATGCGCTTGCAAATTCCAATGTTACATTTGATATTAATGGCAGCGCATATTATGGCATGACAGATGAAAATGGTGTTTGTCTTTTGGATATTGACTTGAAACCTGGAAATTATATAATCACTACCGAAAATCCGGAAACATCCGAAGGCGCCACAAACAACATTACAGTTTTATCTCCAATCAAAACACAAATTTCTGTGAAGAATTTGCAGATGGTATATAATAAAGGAAAATATTTGACTGCAACTTTAAAGGATGGCAACGGAAGTGCTATAAGGGGTGTTAAATTGTCCGTTTCCCTAAAACGGTAAAATCTACAATAGGGTAACAGACGCCAAAGGCCAGATCAGGCTGCTTATAAATGCAGTTCCTAAAACATATACTGCAAAAATCTCCTTTGCCGGAACCGGTAAATATGTTAAATCCAATGCAAATGCTAAAATCATTATCAAAAAAGCTAAAATCAGTTTATATGCCAAAAATAAAGTATTCAAATTGTCTAAAAAGAAAAAGATGTATTCTGTCACTTTAAAAAACAATCTTAAAAAAGCATTGTCAAAAGTAACAGTTAAACTTAAAGTCAAAGGCAAAACATATGTAGCAAAAACCAATAAATATGGTAAAGCTACTTTTAAATCAATAAATTAACTAAAAAAGGTACTTTTAAGGCTAAAATTAAATTTGCTGGAAATAAATACTATTTCTCTTCAAGTAAAACTGTTAAACTTAAAGTTAAAAGATAAGTAATTTGTTGCTTTCACTATTTTTACTTATTTTCTTTTTATCAAAAATATTGCAAGAATACCATGACCTCTTAGGTCATGGATGTATTGCACAAAAAATTACTTATCAAATGCTCTCTGAGGAACTTTAAATACCAATGAAATCTAAACTAATAAATGACAAAGTTAATCAAAACTTTTTTCAACGATAACCAAGTTTAAAAAAGCAAAACATTAACATTTTTGTCTGAACCCATGGGACGAGGGAGATAGCCTAGGATAATATCAAATTACCAACGATATATAATAAAAAACCTAGGAATCCTCAACTTCAATAAGTTGAGGTAGTTCAAGCAAAAAAAGTATTGCCGTTGTCGAATTTGTTCAATGTCAAAGTGGCTGGTGATGTCCAAAACTTTATTATGATATGCTCTTAAATATAAACATATGAATGAATTCGTTGAAGTTATTGGTGTCGAACACTTAAAAACAGTTCTCTCAGGCCTTTCACCTGAAGACATTGTAAAACCTGCCTATGAGAATTGGATGGCATGCCAGAGAACAGGCCACACTGTACTGAGTCTGGAAACCGGCGAGGTTTATGGTTTAGGTGTTGAGCTTAATCAATTGCCGTTGGCTGCAGACATATACATTGAACTATTTACAATTGATTCTCACCAGGAAGTTGTTGATGAGGAGGAATTTTTCTCAAAAGAGGAGTACGAAAAGTTTTTGGAATTCAGCAGTGACGACCCGTGCGAATACATTCCTGACATAATTTCTGATTTTTGCGAAAAGAACGATATTGATGAGTATGAGCGAACCATAGGGATTTTAGCATATAATTTTGAAAAAAATGAACGGGCCAACTATAACATGTGGGAATCATCCATTCTGAACAAATATTATGATGCAATCTATGAAGACCACAATCCGTTTCAGTTTTCTCAATCAAGTTTATAGAAAATTTATTCACAAAAAAATTTAACGTGTTCGCATGAATGAGCATTAGAACATACAGCATTTCCAAGAAAAAACTATTATGATATTGATATTGAAGAAACAAAATATGTTCATTTGAATTTATTGCCCTTTTCACTCATGGGTTTATATATTTTAATTTATTCCGATTTTGGAGCTTGCTGGTCAAGTTGGAATTTTTTACGGCCGTAGCAGGATAGAGGATTGTTTATTCCCTTGCAGGATTTGTCCGGGTGGCATAAGTGAGGCAGGTGAATTTTTATTTTCTCACAGCTCATCGGAGTGTACCATTTGGTTTCCCCTTCGTGGTTGATGTCAACCCTGTCGTGCATTCCAAAGCCCAGTTTTGATATGATGTTGATTTTCTCCTGTGGCTGGTCTTCAAACAGAGGTGGTGTACAGTTGTCTGCGGCATCAAAAATCAAGGGAAGGATTTCATTTTCAGTGATTGTCAAATCAGGATCCATATCTGATACCTTCACGCTTTCATCGGAGGCAAAAATTCTCGGATAAAGTCTTGCATATGAAGCGAATGATGTTAATAAAAGAACAATTGCATCGTTACGCCCTCCTGATGATACGCCCTCAACGGTTGTCTTTATGCATGGCGGGAATGCTTCAGGATTCAGTTTTCCTGCCTGAACGCTACCGTATATTCCTCCGCTTCCTGCATAATACTGATTGTATTTGCTTGTCTCTTCAGGTATGAATTCCTTAAGGTCCTCTCCGATTTTGATGATTGCAGGATGGATTTCAATTCTGGCAGACATTTCCTTGATTCTTTTTATGTACTCTTCGGTTTTCTGCATTATCAGTCTGGACAAAATCTGTTCCTTGACGCTGTCACCAATCAGAATTCCATACATCCTGTCAGGGCTTCTGTCAGTGAACTTGTCTGAGAATTTATCCAGAAAGTCTTCCTGCTGCAGTATTATTTCACCGCTGTCAATCAATAAATCTGTTAGCTTAAGCTTTTTTGTTGCAATAACATCGCTCAATGACTTCCAGTTGATTGCGCCGTCAACTTTCACTTCATCTAAAACCTCATCAATGATGTCTGCCCTTGACATCGGCGGGATTTTGGCCAGTCTTTCAAGAATAAGTGATCCCTGGCTTTCGATAAAGAGTCTTGTTTCTCGTGAACCTGTATTGAACTGGATGGCTATTGCCTGGCATAAAATATGATATATCACTACATCCTGCATGAAAAGCTGTGAATTTGTCAGGTATTCATATTCAGCCTGTGTGTAGTTTTTATTGTTCTTTTTCTCAATTGCCCATTGAATACGTTTCATTGCATAATCAGCGTATGATTTAGGAATCAGGGAATCATCAGATATCTTCTGGTTTGCAGTATGGATAATTGTGTCGATTAATGTTTCATCTTCATCAAATATTTGGTTTAAATCACCGTATTGTCTGACAATCTGTCTTCCTTCATTTGACAATGGGTTGATATATGATACTTCTGCCATGTCTTTAAATTTTTATTTTATATATTATATAGATATCTCATTTTCAAAATCAATAGTGATTTTGCTTTGAGTTTTGGGAAAAATCATCCGTCAGTTTTGTTTTGTATTCGTAATTAGTCATCTTATTGCCTGGGTTAATTGATTTTTATTCAATTTTATTTTTTTATTATATAACACTGTTAAAAATAATAATTTTATTATATATGAGTAACATAATTATATCATGTTTAAAATTATAAGGGGATAAGATAAATGTCAAAAATATTTATTTCATGCGCACTTCCTTATGCAAATGGTCCATGTCATTTAGGCCATATCCGTTCCACTTATCTGCCTGCAGACATCTATGCAAGGTACAACAGAATGGTTGGAAATGATGTGCTTTTAGTTTGTGCAACCGATGAACATGGAACTCCAATTGCAGTGAAGGCAGACAAAGAGAACAAAAAACCGATTGAAATTTCAAAAAGATACCATGATATGATTGTAAAAGACGTAGAGTCAATGAACATATCACTGGATAACTTTACAAGAACAACTGATGAAGCTCACTATGAACTGGCTCAGAACTTCTTCAAGAAGCTTTATGATGACGGATATATCTACAGGGAGGATATCCAGCAGCTTTACTGTCCGAACTGTAAGAAATTCCTGCCTGACAGATATGTTGAAGGCCTTTGTCCTGTTTGCGGATCAGAGGCAAGAGGAGACCACTGTGAAAAGTGCGGTAAAGCATTGAATCCTACAGAACTTGATGAACCTCACTGCATTACCTGCGGTACAACACCTGTTATCAAAGACACTTTCCAGTATGCGTTTAAACTCTCAGAACTTGAAGATGAGCTGAAAGAATACATCTCATCCAATGAAAATCTGCCTGCAAACGTCAAAAACTATGCATCCAACTGGTTGGAAGAAGGACTTACCGACTGGATTTTAACCCGTGATATGGACTGGGGTATTCCGGTGCCTTTGGATGAAGCAAAAGGCAAGGTACTGTACGTATGGATTGAAGCGTTTTTAGGATATATCTCATCAGCTTCACAATGGTCCAAAAAGTCAGGCAAGAAATGGGAAGAGTACTGGAACGACTATGTTGTTCATTTCATAGGAAAGGACATCATATACCACCATTCAATATTCTGGCCGGGTCTTTTAAAAGCATACGGATGCAAACTGCCGGACATGATATATGCAGGTGAATTCCTCTCACTTGAAGGGGAAAAGATGTCTACAAGTAAAAACTGGGTAATATGGATTGCTGATTTTGTAAAAGACTATGAACCGGACTTGCTCAGATACTATTTAACCATAAATGCTCCTTTAAATAAGGATTCAGACTTTTCATGGGATGATTTCCAGAGAAGAAATAATGATGAGCTTGCTGATGTAATCGGAAACTTCCTTCACAGGACATTTGTATTTACCAAAAAACAGTTTGACAGCAAAATCCCCGAATATGCAAACCCTACTGAGGAAGATGAAGAGTTCAGACAAGCTATTGAAGCACTTCCTGATGCCGCAGGAGAATTCATAGCAAACTATGAATTCAGAGAAGCACTGCTTGAAATATTCAAGGTAGCTAAAAAAGGTAACAAGTATTTCAACGATGCCGAACCATGGAAAGCAATTAAAGAAAATCCTGAAAAAGCGGCAAACTGCTTATACTTATCCAATCAATTGGCAAAAACTTTGGCCTACATGTTAAAGCCGTTCATTCCAACAAAGGCTGACAAAATTGCAGAAATCATGAATCTTGGAAGTCTTGATGACTGGGAGGATGCAAAGGTTGCTCTTCCAACCGGCCATGTAATCAACAAGGCCAAACCATTATTTAAAAAGATTGAAGATAAAGAAATTGAAGCCCAAAAGGCAAAACTTAAAGAAAACTTAAAAGAAGATGAGGATGATAAAATGAGTGATTTAGTAACTATAGATCAATTTGATGAATTCGTAATCAAAATAGGTGAAGTAAAAGAAGCTGAAAAAATCGAAAAATCAGACAAACTCCTTAAATTGCAGGTTGACCTTGGTGAGGAAAAACCTAGACAAATCGTTGCAGGACTTGCAAAATTCTACGACGCAGAGGAGTTAATCGGAAGAAAAGTCTGTGTAGTTGCAAACCTTCAGCCTGCAAAACTCTTCGGAACATTATCAGAAGGTATGATTTTAGCAACCGGAGCATCAGGAGCATTGCTCAGCCCTGATGAAAACGCTGAAATCGGTGAAAGAATACAATAAATTTGATTAGTATGGAAGAGTCTGTCCTGGTAAGTAAAGCGGAGAAATTCCTAAAAGAAATTGCAAACGATTCAATCGACCTAGTCGACATTGATAATTTTGACAATTTCAAAAGTCTCTATTTCAAGCTAGTTGACAGACTAGACTATTTACAATCTCTTAAAGATGATATGGATGCGCAGGGATACACCACTCCTTTCACATCCCTCAACAAATACGGTACAAAGGCTGTATCAGAAGTTTCTCTTGAAGAGGTTGGTGAAAACAGCCGTCACAACCAAATATTCAGAATGAAGGCCAACTCCAAGAAGAATATTCTCGACAGGGTAAAATCAGCTATCGATTCCCACAAGATTGCAATCGGCCATCTTGAACAGTTCGGCTATGTGAAATGCAATTCCTGCTATAAGAAGTATTCCATTGATGAATACCGCAGAAGGGATGCAAAATGCAGCTGCGGTTCAACTGCATTCACCTTCAAAATCAATAAGGAGGCAACCCAGAGAATAGAGATAATTCCATATCTGCCTCTTTCAGGAAACTACATGGTTCTTCTGAGTGAACTGTCCCATTACGGACGTGAGGCTTTCAAAAAAGTTTTAAATATTCTCAAACAGGAACGAAGAGGTGTCGTAAAGACAATATCTCTTGTCATACGTTTCAGGGACAAGAACAATCGTCTGATTAGAAAAAACGTTTCCCTTAGCTCAGAATACGTTAACAACTACGAAGAGGAAGTCAGACGCATGTATGGGCGTAATGTGAGAATCGAAACCTTGAGGTTCCACAGGACAAAGCCGGCTATAATTGACGACAAGCATGCAAGAACAGCCCTTGCGATTTCATATGTTAAATATGCAGAATCAATAATTGATGCGATAAAAGATGATATCCTTAAAAGAAGGCTGACAGATTTCAAAAGGCTTGTAAAGTATTATGAAATCATTTCCGATTATGAAAATCAGACTCCTGATTTTATAGACAAGTATGACCTCAATGCGATTGAGGCATGGAGGGAATCACAAATTCAAGAGGAATTTATCAAACGCAATTACGCCGACCGTTTCGGAAACATCAAAAGGTCTTTAAGCCGTGATTTGAAAATCCGAAAGTCCATCTATGAAAATACCTTTGTAAACATATCTTCAGCCCTTATAATGTGGGACATGTTCAGATACTATCTCACCACTTCAAACAATTCACGTAAAATCGTTACAGGACCGTTTCCATATATTCGCGTTGAGCTTGACCGTGAACAGAGAAAGGTATTCCAGACAACCTACACCAAAGTGATAGACATTCTGAATGATTTTACAGACATAAAGATTATTCCCGTTCCCGAAATGGATTTGATTTTGTATGAGAAGTTCAAGTTTGAAAAGCAGTCAAGAAGCTCAAACATCAAGTTCAATCATGTTGCCCTTGGAGCCGCTCTGATTCATCAGAACTCAGACATTGAACTTGAAAGGATAGGAAATGCGTTCAACGTCAATGAATCTAAAATAAAAAAGGAACTCAAGCACATTGACCAGATAAGAAACCCGAAAAGCGACAAATCCAAAAAGTTCCTGGATTTAATCAAGAAGTGATCATATGGATGGAGATACAACAACAATACATATAACAAAGGCATTGTCTTCTTCAATGATTGTGGAGCTGATTGAAAAATATCCTAACCTTTCCCAGATTACATGCTCACCCAGCGTTTATGGAAGAACTTCAAAGACATACATTGACGCTCTTGAACAGCTCGACATTGATGTAGAAAAGAAATACAACTGGGGAGCCAAATCCAAAAGCAACGGCGCAGAATTTGAAGTGCAGAAACTGTCTGATGAAGGTTTGTCTGCAAGGGAAATTTCAGAACGCCTTGATATTACTCTCAACAGAGTTTATTACCTTTTAAGAAAAAGCAAAGCGGATTTTGATAACAGAAAACGCAAATATGATCATTCAGAAGTTATTGCTCTTAAAGATGGAGGATTGTCTGCAAAGGAGATTTCAGACAAATTGGATA
Source organism: Methanobrevibacter sp. (assembly GCF_045541095.1). Taxonomy (GTDB): domain Archaea; phylum Methanobacteriota; class Methanobacteria; order Methanobacteriales; family Methanobacteriaceae; genus Methanocatella. The sequence continues at coordinate 4,529 of NZ_JAZQIJ010000220.1, read as the reverse complement.
TTCCGTTAAGGACAGTCTATTACATTTTAAATAAAAAATAATTACTTTTTTTAATAATGAGTATTAAATAATTAAATATGATATTTTTACCGCAACTGCCTTTATATGTAATAGCTATAATCTGTGGGTTACTTTCTTTTTTAATGACAAGATTATTCATGCCTAAAATTATTCAAAAACTGGAAGAAGCCGATATTGTAGGAAAGGACATTCACAAATCCTGGAAACCTGTTGTTGCCGAAATGGGTGGATTTGGAATACTTTTCGGTTTTGTTCTCGGTATGTTTTCCGGAATTTACATGCATGACATCCTGGCATTTCCATTAGTGGTTGTTTTAGTTGTAATACTACTTGTCGGAATGATTGGTATTGTTGATGATTTGCTTGCGCTGTCATCTAAATCAAAGTTCTTTTTGCTTTTCATTGCTGGTCTTCCGCTTATATGGGCCGCACCGCCTAACGTGGGGATAATCTATCTGATTACAATACCTTTCGCTCTTTCAATTGGTTCAAACCTCACAAACATGCTTGCGGGATTGAACGGTATCGAATCAGGTCTTGGTGTTATTTCAATGGCATCACTGACAATTGCATGTATCATTCTCGGCAAATATGACGTAACAATCATATCAATGAGTATGCTGGGTGCTTTGATTGCATTTTTATACTATAACAGATATCCGGCCAAGATTTTCCCAGGGGATACTGGTACACTGATTATCGGAGCAGCCATTGTCTGCATTGCATTTATAGGTAGGGTAAAATTAATTGCATTAATCGTATTGATGCCGAACATTATCGATGCTGCCTTGAAGTTCTACTCAGCAGGAGTTATGAACCGTTCCCAGCAAAAGCCTACACAGGTAAATGATGAAGGAAAACTTGTAAGGCCTGAAGTCGGATTCAAGTCACTCATTAGGCTTGTTTTAAGAAAACCTATTGCAGAAAAGGATGCAGTAAAAATAATCTGGGCAATAGGAATTGTATTTGGTGTATTGGGTATACTTGTGGCATTGACTATGCCTGGAATGCTTGAAAACCAGACACTGGCCAATTTCTTAAAGATTAAAGAGATGTTTTATTATGTGGGGTGTATCTTATGAGGCCGTATGTGATATTGAATGCAGCCATGACGCTGGACGGCAAGATTGCAACAGCAACCGGAAGCTCAAACATTTCAGGAGAGGAAGACCTCAAAAGGGTTCATGAAATCCGCAAGGAATGCGATGCAATCATGGTCGGAATCGGAACAGTTTTGGCTGATGATCCACGTCTGACCGTCCACAAGATTGATGCAAATCCTGATGACAATCCGTTAAGGGTTGTTGTTGACAGCAAATGCAGAACTCCTGTTGATGCAAGAATTACAAACTCAGATGCGAAAACTATTATTGCCTGTGCAAATGCATACAAGGATGATTTTGTTCAATCCGAAAATTATGAAACCTTAAAAAAACGCGGAGTCAAGTTTTTCTGGAGCGGAGACAAAAGAGTTGACTTGACATCACTTATGAGCTATCTTCATGAGGAAGGAATTGAAAAGCTGATGCTTGAAGGAGGAGCTACCCTGAACTTTTCAATGATTAAGGCAGGTCTGATTGATGAGATAAGCATCTGTATCGCTCCGATGGTTGTTGGAGGAGCCAATGCAAAGACCTTCTTTGACGGTGATGGCTTTGACACTATGGATGAATCCGTTAAACTGGAGCTTGTTGATTCATATTCTCTTGGTAAAGATTTGATTTTAAAATATAAAGTTTTAAAATAATTATTATTATAAAAATCAATAATATTTTGATGGGTATGTTGTTTTAAATGATGATGGTTATATTTCATGAATGACTTATTACCAAAAACCAAGATACTTCTGCATTTTTAGAATTTACACACATAGGTTTTCTTAAAGTCATCCAAATATGTTTTTTTTTGAAGTTATAGTGATATTCCTTTTGATTTTAAAAGTTCACGTGGATTGTCAACCAAAGCCTTCATTGCTTCGTCATGACTTAATCCTGCACCCAATGCAATTTCGTATGACTTTTCAAATGTAATCAGGTTGTCCGGTGAATGGGTGTCGGTATCCACCAGTAATTTGTTTCCAACTTCACGTGCAATGTTTGCAACATGACCGTTTCCAAGGCAGTGTCCTTTACGTGCGGAAATTTCAAGATAAACATCATTTTCAAGTGCAATTTCAGCTTCCTCTTTGGTAATTAAACCAGGATGACCTAAAATGTCAACATGTTCTGATTCAACTGCAGCACGATTGGTTCCAGGGGTTACAGGTTCATTTAGGGTTTCACCGTGAACTACAACGATTTTTGCTCCAAGCTCCTTTGCCCTTGCAGCTATTCCATCGATTGACTCGCATGGTGCATGGGTTACCTCAGCACCCAAAACAACTGTAATGTCCCAGTTTGCGTTGATGTCATCGATTGCGTCCTGAATTGCCGGAATGGTGTCAACATTTGACCAGTCAACATGGTCTGTAATTGCTATAGCTTCATGATTCAGTTTCAATGCTCTTCTTGCAAGTTCAGACGGCAAAAGTTCCCCGTCACTGAACAGGCTGTGCATATGTAAATCGATTCTTTTTGTCATATAATAATTTATATAATACGTAGAATATATATTTATATAACTTAAATTATTTGAGGTATTAAAATGAAAGCAAAAGCTGTAAAAATGGCAGATGGTGTCTATTGGGTTGGTGTAATCCACTGGCACAGCAGAACTTTCCATGGATATGGAATTCCAGGTACCACATACAACGCGTATCTTGTATTTGGTGAAGAAAAAACCGTATTAATCGATAACGTTTACAGAGGAATGTTTGAACAGTTCGATGCAAGAGTTAAAGATGCATTCGAACAGGAAGGAAAAGAATTCAAAATCGATGTCTTTGTTCAAAACCATTCCGAGATGGATCATTCCACTTTCTTAAGACAAACAATTGAACAATACAACCCTGATGCTGAAATCTATGCATCCGCAAACTGTATCAAATTCCTAGAAGCTCAATATCACAACTTCTCTGATTTGGAAATCAATGCGGTTGCAACCGGTGATGAACTTGACATTGGTGGACGTACCCTAAAATTTGTTTCAGCTCCAATGCTTCACTGGCCTGACAGCATGTTCACATTCCTGGCTGAAGAAGGAATATTATTTTCAAACGATGCATTTGGTCAGCACGTAGCACGCTCCAAAAGGTTTGACGAAGACTACGATTTGGAATATCTCTTAAGAGAAGCACAGAAATACTACGCTAACCTTGTAACCTTAGGTTCACCTATGCTTCGTATGAAACTTGATGAGCTTACCAACACTGGTTTAATCAATGAAATCAAGATGATTGCACCATGTCACGGTCAAATATGGAAAAACCCTGCTCCAATCGTTGAAAAATACACAGAATGGGGATCAGGAGTATGCAAAGACAAAATCACTGTTATCTATGATACAATGCACCACTCAACCGAAAAACTCGCATACCAGATTGCTGAAGGTATAATGAGCGAAGGCGTTGAAGTTGCAATGTACTTCATGCAGGAAGACGGTCCTGATGATGTAATTACAGACATTCTGGACTCCAAGGCAATCGCTTTAGGCGCTCCAACAATGATGAACAAGCCTTTCCCAAGAATCGGTAACATGATGTACTGGCTTGACTGTGTCAACTTCAATGGAACCGGCAGTGAGAAAAATGCTTTAATCTTTTCATCCAAAGGTTGGGGTGGAGGAGCAGTTGCAAAACTCCAGAACGATTTGGAAACTGCAGGATTTACTGTAACTGACACTTTGGATGTATTGTTTGTACCTGATGAGGATGTTTTAGCTGAAGCATTCGAAAAAGGTGCAGAGCTTGCTCGTTCTATTAAAGAATAATTGATTTTATTCTTTTTATTTTTTTAAAATATTAATTGTTGAGTATCGCAACATTTATATATGGAGATTGTAATAATATATTATTAAGAGGTAATTATCATGTCAAGTTTAGTAATTTATTTTTCAAGAAGCGGTGAAAACTACTTCGGAGGGGAACTTAAAGATATTGAAAAAGGAAATACTGAAGTCATTGCAGAATATATTCAAGAAATCGACAATGCGGATTTATTTAAAGTTGAACCTGCAGTTGAATATCCTGCAGACTACATGAAATGCATTGACGTTGCAAAAAAGGAACAGCAAGCAGATGCAAGGCCGGAAATAAAAGAAACTCTTGAAAGCATTGCAGATTACGATACAGTCTATATTGGCTTTCCGAACTGGTGGGGAACCCTTCCGATGCCTATGTTTACCCAATTGGAACAACTGGACTTTTCAGGAAAAATCGTAAAACCTTTTGTAACTCATGAAGGGTCAGGTTTTGGCTCATCACAAAAGGATTTGGCAAAGCTTTGTGAGGGGGCTCAAATCAAGGACGGCCTTTCAATACCTGGTGCAAGCGTCTATGATGTAAAAGACAAAGTAGCATCTTGGGTCAAAGATTAATATACTGATTAAAAAAACATTAATTATTTTTATTT